>NZ_CFIDRX010000166.1:0-9500 GCF_984433645.1 Marisediminitalea sp. | reverse complement strand
CAAAAGGGCCCCTTATTACTGCCATATTTATATGACAGATATGTAATAAAACTGTCACAGAAACACCCTATCCTACCCGCAGCTAATTTAGTAGTCGGTACAGCCGATTTCTTTAAAACAAAAGGTTTGAATGTATGAAGCTTTTTAACACGTTGCTGGTAAGCACGGCACTTTTGTCGGCATCAGCATTCGCTCAGGAGCAGGATTTAGCACCTGCCATTGATACCGCCAAGGAAATCAATGAGTCTGCGGCGACGTCGCAGCAAAGAATTGACGGTATTACCGATCAAATTGACAGCAAACTGCAGCAGTTCAAGACACTGAACAAAGAGATTGAAGGTTTAAATATCTACAATCAGCAACTGCAAAAGCAAATTGCTAACCAGGAACAGGAAATGGCTGATCTGAATGCAGCGATTGACGAAGTTTCTGTTATTGAACGTCAAATTACCCCGCTGATGATTCGCATGATTGATGGCCTGGAGCAGTTTATCGCTCTGGATGTGCCTTTCCTGCCTCAGGAACGCGCAGACCGCATTGCGAATCTGAAAAGCATGATGGATCGCGCCGACGTTGCATCATCTGAGAAATTCCGCCGTGTAATGGAAGCTTACCAGGTTGAGATGGACTACGGTCGCACCATGGAAGCTTACACCGGTATTCACAACATTGACGGTCAGGAACGTGACGTTGAGTTTTTACGTCTTGGTCGTACTGCGCTGATTTATCAGACTCGCGACGCCAGCACGCAGGGTGTGTGGAATAAGCAAACTCGTCAATGGGAAGAGTTAGACAGCTCATACCGTACGCAAATCACTAAAGCATTACGCATGGCCAAGAAGCAACTTGCGCCTGATCTGCTAATGCTGCCAGTTGCCATTACAGACTAAGAGGACGAAGTGATGTTGAAATCGTTGAAAACCATCGTATTTGGTCTGGTTGCAGCAAGCCTGAGCATGTCTGCCATGGCAGAGAATGAGCGAGCTCTGGACCTGGATGCACTGCTTAAGCAACTGGAAGAAGGCAAATTTGCTCAGACACAACAAAACAAGCAACGCGAACAAGAGTTCCTTGCTAAGCGTGCTGAACAAGATCAAATTTTGCGTGATACCAATACATTACGCGACAACACCCTGGCATTGTCAGAGCGTCTGGAAACCCAGTTCGAACAGAACGAATTTAAACTGGCTGACCTGAACGAAGCGCTGACGACTCGCCTGGGTTCATTAAAAGAACTGTTTGGTGTGCTACAGCAAGTGGCGGGTGACACCAAAAACAAATTCTACAACTCGATGATTTCTGCTGAAATCAGCGGTCGTTCAGAATTCCTTGACCAGTTGGCGCAAGACATGGGCTCTAGCTCAAAACTGGCCTCTATCGAAGAAATCGAGCGCGTATGGTTCGAACTGCAACGCGAAATGACAGAGTCGGGTAAAGTGACCAAGTTCACCACTGATGTGGTTGAAGCGGGCGGCGCGAAAGTCAGCAAAGAAGTTGTTCGTGTGGGTCCTTTTGCGCTGGTTGCTGACGGCAAATACCTTGAGTTTAACGGCGTAACCGGCACGGTATCAGAGCTGATTCGTCAACCTGCTGATCGCTACGGTGAGTCTGCCGCTGAACTGCAAGCCTCAAATGGCGACATCGTTAAGTTCGGTATCGACCCAACAGGTGGTTCAATCCTGGGTCTGTTAGTCCAAGCGCCCAACCTGCAGGAACGTGTCGAGCAAGGTGGTGTGGTTGGTTACATCATCCTGATTGTAGGTGCCTTTGGTCTGCTGCTGTCTATTGAGCGTTTGTTTACGCTGACAGTTATCCGCGCCAAGGTGAACAGCCAGCTTAAATCTGCTGAAGTCAAAACTAACAACCCGCTTGGCCGCGTACTGAAAGTCCGTGACGAGCACCCGAATGCCGATACTGAAGCATTAGAGCTGCATTTAACCGAAGCCATTCTGGCCGAAGTACCTAAGCTGGGTCGCAACCTGACTATCATCAAGATCATCTCTGTTGTTGCTCCGCTGATGGGTCTGTTAGGTACCGTTACCGGTATGATTAACACCTTCCAGGCGATTACCCTGTTTGGTACCGGTGACCCTAAACTGATGGCCGGTGGTATCTCTACGGCATTGGTTACTACGGTTCTTGGTCTGGTAGTCGCAATCCCAACTACCTTACTGTACGCGATGCTGAATACGCGTAGTAAGAACATCGTTTACATTCTGCAGGAACAAGCTGCTGGTGTGATTGCTGAGCGCGCTGAGCGAGGCTAATCATTATGATTGAGTTTCTTGAAGCAATTCGTGATTTTACAGAAACCGGAGGCCAGGTACTCCTGGTCATCGGTTTACTGATATTCGTGATGTGGCTCTTGATCCTCGAACGCGCATTGTACCTGTTAATCTGGCACAAAAACTTCAGTAAGGAAGCGGTAAAGGTTTGGAAAGCACGTGAAGATCGCTCTTCATGGCACGCTGAACAAATCCGCTCCAAGATGATTTCGACGCTGACCATTCAGTTAAATGGCAGCATCCCCATCATTCAGGCGCTGGTGGCACTGTGTCCACTGTTAGGTCTGATGGGAACCGTAACCGGAATGATCGAAGTATTTGATGTTATGGCCATCTCAGGCTCAGGTAATGCCCGTTCAATGGCTTCTGGTGTATCTAAAGCCACTATCCCCACTATGGCGGGAATGGTAGGCGCACTGTCAGGCGTATTCGCCTCGACCTGGTTGAACCGCAAGGTGAAAACCGAACGTGCACACCTTGAAGAAGCATTGATCAAGCGTTAAGGCATGCATCGGGCATTCCCGGTGCATCTAGTAAGGTAAAAGAATTATGAAACAGCATTTTCAAAACCTGGTAGACGAAGAAGAAGCAACGATTGATATGACGCCCATGCTGGACGTTGTATTCATCATGTTGATCTTCTTTATCGTAACGGCGTCGTTCGTGAAGGAAGCCGGTATTGACGTAAACCGTCCTGAAGCTGCCACCGCAGTGAAGCAAGACCGGGCCAACATCCTGATTGCTATTTCAGATAAAGGCGAAATCTGGATCAACAAACGCCGTATCGATGTTCGTGCTGTACAGGCCAATATTGAGCGTCTGCACGCTGAAAACCCACAAGGTACTGTGGTAATTCAGGCTGATAAGAAAGCCACGACCGATACCCTTATTAAGGTTATGGATGCTTCACGTGCCGCGGGCGTGTACGAAGTGTCTATTGCAGCGCAAGAGCCATAAGCGAGCATTGCTATGTCACGATTTTTAATCGCATTTGTTGTATCACTGGCGATTACATTGGGATTGTTCTTTTTAATGCAGTCGCTGATCAAAATGGGCGGCAGTGCATTAACTGAACCACCGAAAGGCAGCGTGCTGGACTTTGTTCGCGTGAAGCCTGAGGAGCAGGTTCAGAAGAAAGAACGCAAGCCCCGTAAGCCGCCTAAGCCGGAAGAACAGCCGCCGCAAATGGATACGCCGCAAATGGACTCCCCGAGTCCGGATGCAGACGGCAGCGGTATGTCATTCTCAGCCGATGTCGGCGACAGCATGTCACTGGAAGGTGGCGGTCTGGCGCTGGAGTCGGGTGACGGTGAATACTTGCCAATTGTGAAGGTATCACCTGTGTATCCGCGACGTGCACTGCAGCGCGGTATCGAAGGGTTCGTGATTGTAGAATTCACGGTTACCAAACAAGGCGCGGTGAAAGACGTTTACGTTATTGAGGCAAACCCGGAAGGGATTTTTGAACAGGCTGCTATGGACGCCGCCAAGAAGTTCAAATACAAGCCTCGGGTTGTGAATGGTGAAGCCACGGAAGTATCCGGTGTGCAAAACCGCATAACATTCCAGATAGACGGGTAATGACAGTATGAAGCAAACACTCTCTCGCACCCTGTTATCCCTGGTTGCAACGGGCTTGTTGGCAACGGGCAGTGTGTCAACGCTGTTGGTCAGTAATGACGTTGTTGCTCAGGAACAAAAAGCCAGTGAGCGTCCTACCCGACGTACACCGGCGTTGCGTTCAAAAGTTTACGAGCAGTTAGCCCGCGCTCAGTCAGCCGCCGATGGTGGCAATCTGGCTGAGGCCATTGAAATTCTGGACGTTGTACAAGGTAAAGAAACCTCCATGAACAGTTACGAGCTGGCCATGATGTATAACTTTTACGGGTTTATTTATTACAACGATGAACAGTACGACAAAGCCCTCGAAAATTTCGCGAAGGTGGTTGAGCAGCAGCCTATTCCGGAAAGCTTCGAGCTGAGTACGCTGTTCAGTCTGGCACAGCTAAACCTGATGCAAGGCAACTATGCCGAAGCCATTACGTACCTCGAGCGCTGGGAAAACCTGAATACAGGTAAAATTCCACCGAAGAACCTGGTGATCAAAGCTCAGGCGTACTATCAGAACAAACAGTACGCAGAAGCGGCCGACTTTATTACTGCGGCGATTAAAGGCCACGAAGAAGAAGGCATGATCCCGGACGAAGGCTGGCTAATCCTGCAACGTGCTATCTATTACGAGCTGAAGCAGCCCGAGAAAGTGAAAGACGTGCTGGTGAAAATGGTCAAGTTGTTCAACGAACCAAAGTACTGGATCCAACTGGCCGGTATGTATGGTGAGCTAGGTGAAGAGAAAAAGCAGCTGGCTATTATGGAAGCCGCGTATCAGCAAGGTTATGTAAGCTCAGCTGCGGACATTTTTAATCTTGCACAGCTGTATTACTACCATAAAGCCCCTTATAAAGGTGCGCGTTTAATGGAACAGGCGCTGAATGACGGCGTGCTTGAAAAGAACCTGCGTAACCTGAAGTTCCTCGGTCAAAGCTGGACACTGGCAAAAGAACAGGAAAAAGCGGTACCGGTAATGGCGCAGGCAGCTGAATTGTCTGATGACGGTGAGCTGGATGCGCAGCTGGCGCAAATCTATCTGAACATGGAAGACTGGGACAACGCTATTTCTGCTGCAGAGAAAGCGATTGAAAAAGGCGAGTTGCGTAATGCGGGCATCCCATACCTGATCAAAGGCATGGCATTGTATAACAAGAAGCAATACGCCCAGGCCTTGAACGAACTGGCGGAAGCCGAGAAGTTTAAGTCAAGTCGCGGTATGGCACAGCAGTGGTCGAAATTTGTTGAATCAGAAAAAGCCAGCAGTGAGCAGATTCAGGCGGAATTAGGTTCGTAGACTGTGATCAAGTAAACGTACAAGCGTTAGATATTAAAGGTCGGCATGATGCTGGCCTTTTTTTATGCTTGAATATGGAGGGGATTGAGGTTAGGTTTCGTACAGTTGTTTTATCTTTTTATTTAACACAAGGATGTCAGAATAAAATGAAAGCACTCAGACAACTCACAATTGCAGTTTGTTTTGGGATAGCGAGCAGTAGCGCCTACGCCCAAACGGCGAGCACGTTCAGCGAAGCGTATAACCGTTATACCCAGGCGGTTGATGCAGGGAACGGCGAACAGGCCGTTAAATATGCGAATCTGGCACTGAGTTTGGCCAGCGATTCGGTGTTGGCTAGCACTGAAAATCATTATGCGTTGCAGTATAACCTGGCCAATGCGCTGCGTTTAAACGAGCAGTTTAGTGAAGCGGAAGACGCGTACCAGTCACTCATCAGCTATGCATCGGATACCTTTGGCCCGCTCCATTTGAAGACGTTTTTAGCACGCCTGGAATCCTACGATTTAATACGAACCACTGCCAGGCTGCCGTCAACGACATCGAGTTTTCAGCGAGCAGAAAAAGCCTTAAAGGCCATTTTAAATGACTTAGAGGACGTTCCGGAAGAACCGCTCCATGACGCGGCGATCATTTACTACAGTGCGTTGGCGCCTATTACCCGTTATGGTGCCACCCCCTTGTCATTTTCAAGAACTGAAACCTTAACCGAAAAGGCCCTCGTGCTGGCAAATGAAAGCTGGGGCCCGAACGATTTAAGGACGGTTCACCTGAACTTTCTTATGGGGAAATTACGTTACGCACATAAAGATTACGAACAGGCGAGTGGTTACCTTGAGTCAGTGGCTAAACGCGTTAATGATGCGACGCTCTATTCACACCCCTGGGCATTGAAAGCCCATGCTATGTTGGTTCAGACCTATTCAAAAATGGATGAACAAGACAAAGCAACACAGCATTGCCAAACTATTGGCAGAATGACCCCCTGGGATGAGAATCAGGAGCCGGATCCTATCTATCGTGTTAATCCGGTTTACCCACGTACAGCGGCGATAGGACGACGAGAAGGGTACGTGGTAATTGAATTCTCTATTGATGAACAGGGTTTTGTGACTTCTCCCGATGTACTGGAATACACAGGGAGTAAAAAATTCATTCGGGCAACGCTGGATGCATTGGATCAATGGCGGTACGCACCGAAGTTCGCCGACGGAGAACCCGTGGTTGCGCAAAATATGAAAGTGCAAATGGACTTCAAATTAAGCCGGTAGCAAATAGCAAGGTTATGAATCTTCGAGAGATTCATAACTTTGTCACAGACCACTGTCATAGTCGGCGCACATTGATTTATCAGCGCGTGACGTTATGACATTTTCCCGCAGACACTTTATTAAAACGGGTTTGGCAACCGGTTTAATTTCTCCGTTTTATCGACCGGCTTTCGCTCTCCCAACCAGTGCCTTATTCGATTGTGGCGTTGCCAGTGGCGACCCGACCCACGACGCCGTGATCATCTGGACACACACCACAAAGCCGGTAACGTTAACGTGGCAAGTGGCCGAGGATGTGGCATTTACCCGTATTGTAAAACAAGGTCAGGGACAGACCTTTAACGAAGCCGATTGCACATTTAAAGTGGATGTGACAGGGCTGACGCCCGGGAGTGTCTACTACTATCGCTTTTCTTCCGGCTCCGAGCAAAGCGAACCAGGCCGCACGAAAACCCTGCCTGAAGGTAATCTGAACACCTTGTCGATTGCCGTTGCCAGTTGTTCGAATTACCCCTTTGGCTATTTTAATGCCTACCACCATATTGCATCGGACAGTGATATTGATTTCGTGGTGCATTTGGGGGATTACATCTATGAATATGGTCAGAGCGGGTGGGGCGCTGAATCGGGACGTCAACTTAATCGTCAGCATCTGCCTGCTCATGAAATAGTGAGTCTGGCAGACTACCGCCAACGTCACCGCCAATATAAAACCGACAGCGGCTCAAGACTCATGCACGCTACACACCCACTCATTCCGACCTGGGACGATCATGAGTCGGCCAACAACCCTTATATGAATGGGGCGCAAAATCATCAATCGCACGAAGGCAGTTGGACGGCAAGAAGAGCTGCGTCTATTCAGGCTTATTACGAGTGGATGCCGTTGCGCGAACCCGGTCCGCAGGCGAATAAAGCGCAGCTATGGCGACACTTTTCATTTGGTAACCTGGCGACCCTGACCACCCTTGAAACCCGCCATACCGGGCGTAGTCTCCAAATCGACTACGCTGAACATTTAAAACAATTGAATACGGAACAATCGCTCAGGCATTTTATTGAAACCGTATTGGGCGATCCATCCCGAACCATGATAAGTGTCGCGATGGAACAGTTTTTAGAAGCACAGTTGGCGGCATCAGTGAAACACGCTAAGTGGCGGCTGATTGGTAATCAAATTCCCATTGCCCGGACGCATGTGCCGGATGTGACCGACGTGACATTGCCCACGGGTCTGGCCGACAACGATCCGGTTGCGGCGCACTTCGCTTATTTTATGGCCCTCGGCAAGCTGGACTTGCCCATCTACCTCGATACCTGGGACGGTTACCCGGTTGCCAGAGAAAAATTCTATCAGCTTTGTCAGTCGGTTGACGCGACGGATTTGATAGTTCTGACCGGCGATAGTCACGCTTTCTGGGCGAATCAGTTGTATGCCGGTGATGGCGATGCCATGGGCGTCGAACTGGGTACCGCCGGGATCACCTCACCGGGTGATTTCGAGTCGTTGGGACCTGAACTGGCGACAGAGTTAGATTTGCGTGTTGCGTCGCACAATCGTGAGATTATGTGGACTGACTGTCAGCACCGAGGTTACGTAAAGGTGTCTCTGCAGCCTGAGCAAGCCACAGCGAAGTTTATTGCGGTAAGCAATGTAAACTCTGAGCATTACACCGCTAAAACGCTTCGTCAGTACCGTATAACCAAACAAGGTCGCTCGCTGTCGATGACGCGCGCATAGCGCTACACGTCATGCTGCCTTCTGAAAGGCAGCATCGCTTCGTCTATTGCATGGCGATCGCTGCCACACAACGTGTTTGTCTGGCTGTTGGCGTAAATACTGTTCGCGTGTTGCATAATGGTATTCACAGCCATGGCGTTACAGTGGGACTGCAGCGTCGCCAGGCTATTCAGTAAATGAACCTGCACCTTTGTATGCGAACCGGCCATTTGTCTTATTTGACTAAATGCGGTGTCCACTATCCCTTCGAAGGTAAAGGTTCGGCGCTTTAGCCATACCTCAGTACTATTGTGAACCAGGGTGTCGGCAGGGAAGTCACGCTGACAAATAAGCACGCAGGCTGCGGTGAGTTTATCTATGCAGGTAATGGCGGTATGCGGATCGTTGATGCCGGGTGACAACGCGCGCAGGGCAATTTCAACCAGTTGGCTGACTGCAAATTCCGGATCCTGAATGGGCGTGCGCTCGCTACCCAATACAACGGCGTTGTGTAAATCACTGAAGGCGTCAGCTTCAAAGGGGTGTTTGCAATAAAGCGTAATCAGTTTGGCGTCTTTCACGACATGGTCGCCGCTTCGTACATGGATTTCACTGCCGCTGACCTTAACCGCTGACATCGCCATAAAACTGGCGTAATTAATAGTTTGCACATAACCGCTGCATCGGGCATGCAGCACCACGGGAAAACTCTCTTGTGTACTGGTCCAGCTTTCGTTAACGGCTTTATGCGCTGAGTCTGATTCGGGTTTTGGCAGCAAGCTATCAATGCTACTGCAAAACGCATTGAAGCAATTAGCGATAACCTGATCGGCTTGAATGGACCGCGAAACATGGTGGATAAAGTACACAATGGTGACGCAGTCGACGATAGCAAAAAAGACGGTAAAACCGGCCAGCAGAGAGATGGCATCCTGATTTTCAGCAATTGACGACAAATGATGTAACGACAGCAAGCAAAACAAAAAGGTGGATACCATGATACCCAGCACGGCCTGGGTGCTTTTGTCGTTCATAAAATTGCGTATGAGCCTTGGTCCGAACTGATTCGACGCCAGAGTCAGGGCAACCAGCGTCATTGAAAAAGCGATACTGGTGAAGGTGATCATTGCACCGGCAACGGTAGACAACAGCTGTTGTACATTCTCCGGCGTGACCCTAGGTATCAGTGGTTGCAGAAAGTCGGGTAAAAAGGCTCGCTCAATTACCGACAGGCAGGTATAGCAGAGCGCAACGCTGCCCAGCATCATCAGTACCGGAATAAACCAGTAGCTGGTAGACAGTGACTCCCAGAAAACCCG
>NZ_CFIDRX010000165.1:0-9637 GCF_984433645.1 Marisediminitalea sp. | reverse complement strand
ATAGCTGCTTACCTTGGTATTCATGCAAATTCATGGTGTTTCTTTCCGATTTTTATTTAAACGAAAGCCAGCAATAGACTGGCTTGATTTGTCCTTACTGATATCCGTCCCCAAACATCAGCTTAGTGAGAATAATACATCAGTATCACCCTCACTTATAGGTTTGCTACGAAAGTCTTACACATCCAGAAGCAGACGCGTTGGATCTTCGAGCATTTCCTTCACGGTGACCAGGAAGCCAACCGATTCCTTACCATCAATGATCCGGTGGTCATAAGACAACGCCAGATACATCATTGGTAAAATCTCAACTTTTCCATTAACAGCCATTGGGCGGTCCTGAATCTTGTGCATACCCAGGATAGCGCTTTGTGGCGGGTTAATAATTGGTGTAGACATCAGTGAACCAAACACACCACCGTTGGTGATGGTAAAGTTACCACCTTGCAGTTCAGCCATAGACAACTTGCCGTCACGACCTTTCAATGCAAGCTCTTTGATGCCCTTTTCAATACCGGCCATGCCCAGCGTGTCTGAATCTTTCAGTACTGGGGTAACCAGTCCACGCGGGGTAGAAACGGCAATAGAGATATCGAAGTAGTTGTGATAAACGATGTCATCACCGTCGATTGACGCGTTCACTTCAGGGTAACGTTTCAGAGCTTCGGTTACGGCTTTCACGTAGAAAGACATGAAGCCAAGACGAATACCGTGGCGCTTCTCGAAGCTATCCTGATACTGCTTACGCAAGTCCATAATAGGCTTCATGTTCACTTCGTTGAACGTCGTCAACATCGCCGTAGAATTTTTCGCTTCTAACAGACGGTTCGCAATCGTCTTACGCAGACGCGTCATAGGAACGCGTTTTTCCGAACGCTCACCAGAGGCAACGGCAGGTGCTTCTTCAGCAGCCGCTTTCGCTGGAGCTGCCGGCGCACTTCCGCCTTTCAGGTATTGCTCAACGTCTTCTTTGGTAATGCGACCGTTTTTGCCAGAACCTTTTACCTTCGCTGGGTCAACTCCTTTTTCAGCCAGTAAACGACGTACTGACGGGCTTAATGCGTCGTTGTCGTCATCGCTTTCTTCAGCCGCTGCAGCAGCCGGCGCCGCAGCACCTGCGCCTTCAACAAACTTAGCAATGATTTCTTCAGCGGTAACCGTGGTGCCTTCTTCAGCCAGAATTTCAGCCAGTGAACCGTCTGCCGGAGCAACCACTTCAAGTACCACTTTATCGGTTTCAATATCTACCAGGTTCTGGTCACGAGACACAGCTTCACCAGGTGCAACATGCCAGGTAGCAATTGTCGCATCCGCTACCGACTCAGGAAGTACAGGTACTTTGATGTCAACTGATGCGCCTGTCGCCGCAGCAGGAGCTTCCGCTTTTGCTGGCGCAGCCGCTTCCTCAGCTTTTGCCGCAGGTGCAGCTTTGGCAGCGCCGCCCTCTTCCAGCTTAGCTATCACTTGCTCGCCCAGCACCGTCGCGCCTTCTTCATTAATAATCTCACCGATTACACCGTCTGCAGGTGCAACAACTTCCAGCACTACCTTGTCAGTCTCAATGTCTACCAGATTCTGGTCACGTTTTACTGCATCACCGGCCTTTACGTGCCATGTTGCAATCGTGGCGTCGGCAACTGACTCGGGTAGAACCGGAACTTTAATCTCAATTGTCATCTTTGTTCCTTATTTAATCGTGAGAGCGTCTTCAACCAGTGCTTTTTGTTGCTGGTTGTGAACGGATAAGTAACCTACTGCAGGCGACGCAGAAGCCGCGCGGCCGGCATAAGTCAATTTGGCACCATCAGGAATAACCTGCCAGAAATGATGTTGGCTGCAATACCAGGCACCCTGGTTTTGCGGCTCTTCCTGACACCAAACCCAATCTTTTACATGGCTGTATTCAGCTACAATCTTCGCGCATTCTTCCTGCGGGAAAGGATACAGCTGTTCCAGACGAATAATGGCAACGTCGGTTTGCTCGTTTTTACGGCGTTGATCAAGCAGGTCGTAGTAGACTTTACCTGAACACATTACCACGCGCTTAACCCCTTTCGGATCAAGCTCGTCAACTTCACCAATGACATTGTGGAAAACGCCATCCGACAACTCTTCCAGCGAAGATACTGCCAGTGGGTGACGTAACAATGACTTAGGTGACATAACGATCAGTGGTTTACGCATTGGACGTACCACCTGACGACGCAGCATATTAAATACCTGCGCTGGGGTAGACGGTACACACACCTGCCAGTTGTGATCTGCACAAAGCTGCAGGAAACGCTCAAGACGCGCTGAACTGTGTTCCGGGCCCTGGCCTTCGTAACCGTGTGGTAGCAAGACAGTCAGACCGCACAAACGACCCCATTTTGCTTCACCCGAGCTTAAGAACTGGTCGAATACAACCTGTGCACCGTTGGCAAAGTCACCAAACTGCGCTTCCCAGATTGTCAGACAGGTTGGCTCAGCGGTTGCGTAACCATACTCAAATGCCATTACTGCTTCTTCAGACAGCACCGAGTCGTAGATCTCCATGGTCCCCTGCTCATCATTGATGTGTTGCAGTGGCATGTACGCTTCAGCATCTTTTTGGTTGTGCAGCACGGCGTGTCTGTGGAAGAACGTACCACGGCCAGAGTCCTGACCTGTCATACGGATGCTGGTACCTGCTTCAACAATTGACGCATATGCCAGTATTTCAGCCATACCCCAGTCAAGCATACGCTCACCGGCAACCATGGCTTTACGGTCCTGATATACCTTATTTACACGGGAATGCAGTTTATGCGTTTCCGGGTAGCTGGTGACTTTCTCGCCCAGCGCTTTCAGGTGTTCTACGCTGATTGAACCGTCGTAAGGCGTATCCCAGTCATGTCCCAGGAATGGACGCCAATCAACGGAATGCTCCGTCATTGGACGCCACTCTTCAACCACACAGGCACCGTGATCCAGCGCTGCGCGGTAGTCGTCGATGAGCTTTTCAGCTTCAACTTCACCAATAACGCCTTCTGCAATCAACTGATCAGCATAAAGCTGACGTGGCACAGGGTGCTTTTTGATCTTCTGGTACATCAGCGGTTGGGTTGCATTTGGCTCATCTGACTCGTTGTGACCATGACGACGGTAACACACCAAATCAATAACAACATCGCGCTTAAATTTATTACGGAAATCCAACGCCAGTTTGGTAACAAACATCACCGCTTCCGGATCGTCTGAATTAACGTGGAAAATCGGCGCCTGCACCATCTTAGCGATATCGGTACAATACTGCGTTGAACGCGTGTCATCTGTACGTGACGTGGTGAAACCAACCTGGTTGTTGATAACAATTCGAACCGTACCACCCACAGCAAAGCCACGGGTTTGAGACATGTTAAAGGTTTCCTGCACTACACCCTGACCAGCTATCGCTGAGTCACCGTGAATCGTCACAGGCAGTACTTTACTGCTATCGTTGTCACGACGGTCTAAACGCGCTCTTACCGAGCCCATTACAACCGGGTTAACGATTTCAAGGTGAGACGGGTTGAATGCCAACGCTAAGTGAACATTACCACCTGGCGTTGCGAAATCTGATGAATAACCCGCGTGGTATTTCACGTCACCGGCACCCAGTGATTCGTCGTGCTTACCAGAGAATTCATCAAACAGAACTGAAGGATTCTTACCTAATACGTTGACCAGCACGTTAAGGCGACCACGGTGAGCCATACCTACGACGACTTCTTTGGTACCTTGTGAACCGGCTGCAGTGATTAGGCCTTTCAGCATTGGAATTAATGCGTCACCGCCTTCCAGTGAGAATCGTTTCGCACCCGGGAACTTGGCGCCCAGGTATTTTTCCATACCGTCAGCGGCAACCAGCCCCTTGAGGATGCTGATTTTTTCGTCACGATCGATTTGCGGACGCGCTTCAACAGATTCAATTCGCTGCTGTAACCAACGCTTCTGTTCAGTATCGGTAATATGCATATACTCAGCGCCTACAGAGCTGCAGTATGTGCGATTTAACGATTTAAACAGTTCGCCCAATGGCATGGTTTCTTTGCCGATGGCATAAGAACCCACATTAAAAACCGTGTCAAAGTCGGTTTCGGACAAGTTGTGGTGAGACAACTCGAGATCCCTAACTCGTTCCTGGTGCCATAATCCTAATGGGTCAAGGTTAGCGTGCTGGTGACCACGGAATCGATAGGCATTAATTAACTGTAGAACTTTTACCTGTTTTTCATCAGATTGATTACTACCAGCCGTTGGTGCTGCGCCGCTCACACGGGCCATCGGACCGAGCGCTGCCAGCTTTTTAAATTGCTCTTTTATCAGGCTATGGTTGCTTTCAAGTTCTACCCCTTCCACCTTGGGTAAGGCGTCGAAGGTTTGCCGCCATGATTCGGAGACACTTTGCGGGTCATCCAAATAGGCTTCGTACAATGCTTCCACATAGGCAGCATTGGCTCCAGCCATGTGCGATGAGTCCCACCACGCTTTCATCACGCTTTCTTGCATTATTGTGCCTTGCTAGGTTGTCATTACATGAAATAGGAACAACGGACTCGTGTCCCTCGCTCCTGTACAAAAAAATAGCCACCCCAAAAGGATGGCCATTTACGCATTACACACTGTTTACTAAAAAGTAATCAGAGATAATCTTGCTAAACAGCCCGTTGTAAAAGCATCGACTTAATCTGGCCGATTGCTTTCGTTGGGTTTAGTCCCTTCGGACAAACACTTACACAGTTCATGATACCGTGACAGCGGAAAACACTAAAGGCATCATCCAGGTCATTCAATCGCTCATCTGTCGCCGTATCACGGCTGTCGATCAGGAAGCGGTATGCATGTAGCAGGCCCGCTGGACCAATGAACTTGTCTGGGTTCCACCAGAACGAAGGACAAGACGTTGAACAACATGCACAAAGGATACATTCGTACAGTCCGTCTAGTTTAGCACGCTCTTCAGGAGACTGCAGATGCTCTCGTGCAGGCGGCTGTTTATTATCATTGATCAAGAATGGCTTAATCTTCTCGTACTGAGTGTAGAACTGCGTCATATCTACGACGAGGTCACGTACCACTGGCAGTCCGGGTAACGGACGAATAACCAGCTTGCCTTTGCCCAGTGCGGACAGCGGCGTGATACACGCCAGACCATTCTTACCATTCATGTTCATGCCGTCTGAGCCACAAACACCTTCACGACATGAACGACGGAATGACAATGTTGGATCCTGTTCCTTTAATAGTAACAGTGCATCCAGCACCATCATATCCTGGCCTTCTTCTACTTCCAGGGTGTAATCCTGCATACGAGGTGCGTTATCCACCTCAGGATTATAACGGTATACCGAAAAAGTTAATTGCATGGTCTAACCCCTCTTAGTATGAACGTACTTTCGGCGGGAAGGCTTCACGAAGCTTAGGCGCCATATTGACATCACGTTTAACCATGGCCTCAGTTGCCGGGTTGTATACGCTGTGACATAACCAGTTCTCATCATCGCGATCCGGGTAGTCAAAGCGGCTGTGCGCACCACGGCTCTCAGTACGGAAGTTAGCTGCTACCGCTGTGCTGTAAGCAGTTTCCATCAGGTTGTCTAGTTCCAGACACTCGATACGCTGGGTATTGAAGTCTGAACTCTTGTCGTCAAGACGTGCTGACTTAAGACGTTCGCGAATCTCTTTAAGCTGCTCCAGACCTTCAGCCATCGCTTCACCTTCGCGGAATACCGAGAAGTTAAGCTGCATACACTGTTGCAGATCTTTCTTGATCTGAACCGGATCTTCGCCCTTGCCTTTCTCTGTTCCTTCCCAACGATTGAAACGCGCCATCGCGGCTTCAAGATCAGTTTCAGAGGCATCACGCGAAGGAGCGATTTCGTCAAGTTTAGCACCCAGGTGCAGACCTGTCGCGCGACCAAATACAACAAGGTCAAGCAGTGAGTTACCACCCAGGCGATTAGCACCGTGTACAGATACACAAGCGATTTCACCGCAGGCGAACAAACCGTTCACAACTTTGTCGTTACCGTTTTCGTCCAGCGTCAAACACTGACCGTCAACATTAGTAGGAATACCACCCATCATGTAGTGACAGGTTGGGATAACCGGAATAGGTTCTTTAACCGGATCAACGTGAGCAAAGGTACGAGACAACTCGAGGATACCAGGCAGGCGTGACTCAAGTACTTCTTTACCTAAGTGGTCAAGCTTCAGCTTGATGTGTGTACCCCAAGGGCCTTCACAACCACGACCTTCACGGATTTCGGTCATCATTGAACGCGCAACAACGTCACGACCAGCAAGGTCTTTCGCATTAGGTGCATAACGTTCCATGAAACGCTCACCGTCTTTATTCAACAGGTAACCACCCTCACCACGACAACCTTCGGTTACCAGGGTACCTGCACCAGCGATGCCAGTTGGGTGGAATTGCCACATTTCCATGTCCTGCACACAAACACCTGCGCGCAGTGCCATACCAACGCCGTCACCGGTGTTGATGTGAGCATTGGTCGTTGATGCGTAAATACGACCCGCACCACCTGTTGCCAATACAACGGCTTTCGATTTGAAGTAAACCACTTCACCGGTTTCGATATCGATTGCAGTACAGCCAACAACATCACCGTCCTGGTTTTTTACCAGATCAAGTGCGTACCATTCGCTGAATACTTTAGTTTTGTTCTTTACGTTTTGCTGATACAGCAGGTGAAGTAACGCGTGACCGGTACGGTCAGCTGCCGCCGCTGTACGTGCGCCCTGCTCGCCACCGAAATTCTTCGACTGGCCGCCAAAAGGACGCTGGTAGATTTTACCATTTTCAAAACGCGAGAATGGCAGACCCATGTTTTCCATTTCAATAATGGCTTCCGGGCCTGTCTTACACATGTACTCAATGGCGTCTTGGTCACCAATGTAATCTGACCCTTTAACAGTGTCATACATGTGCCATTCCCAGTTGTCTTCATGCGAGTTACCCAGCGCTACGGTAATACCGCCCTGCGCTGATACCGTATGAGAACGGGTTGGAAATACTTTAGATAATAATGCACAGGATTTGCCAGACTGCGAAATTTGCAGTGCTGCACGCATACCTGCGCCGCCGGCGCCAATTACGACGGCGTCAAATTCATGAACGGGTAAACTCATCTTACACTCCCCACAAAACAAACAAACCAGCTGCTACGTATACGAACGCAATGATATTCAGAACGTACTGAATGATGGCGCGTAGTCCGGTTGGTTTTACGTAGTCGGTTAATACCTGCCATAAACCAATTCGAACGTGGATCATGACGGAGACCAAAGCAGCGAGTGTGAATACTTTCATAGCCAAACCTGAGAACAGGCCATGCCATACATCGAAAGTCACTTCATCGGTAGTGATAAAGAAACCAGCAATAAAAAAGGTATAAAGCGCAATTATAAATGCGGTGGCGCGTAATGAAACGTAGTCTTGAACGCCATTACGTTTAATGCTTGCCTGATTCGTTACCATAGTGCAACCCCTATAACTAATGTCAGAACAACCCATAAGCCAATCACAATTTGTGCACTGAGATTGCCAGATTCCAACTCTTCCCAATGACCCATGTCCATGATGCCGTGACGGATACCGCCAAGGATATGGTAAGTCAGTGCTGAAGCTGTACCGATTGCAATGATTTTTCCAATCAATCCGTCCATCATAGCCTGCACGTCTGCAAAGCCTTCTGGAGATGATACCGAAACGGCCCATGCCCAGATCACAAACAGCAATGCAAAAAACATTGCAACGCCTGTTACACGATGAAGAATTGACGAAATAGCAGAGGGAGGAAATTTAATGGTTTGAAGATCTAAATTTACTGGTCTTTGCTTTTTCACAATTTTTGCCTGTTTTATCCGTAGGGACAATCACTCTCGTGTTTATGTCCTGACAGAGTGATTTTGATTGTTACCTGTTAATTGTCTCATCCAGTGAGTTGTTAACATTTTGTGAATGTTTTATTACCTGATTTACAGAATAAATATTCGGGTAAATTCAAGTAGGCAGAGTATATCCACGACCTAGTATAATTACAATTTTTTGTGTGGTATTAGGACATTAGTCTTAGGTCGTAGAGAGGTAAGCCAGATTCTGATCTTTCGCTAGACTTCCGCATTATAATCTCAGACAATCTAGAATATTTATGTGCAATATAAGCAATAAAATTGACTTAATACCGCATAATAAAGTAAAAATACGCCACTTTTCCCACCGGATAGCTCAACGTTGAGTATCATCCTGATAAAGAAAATTCTGAGGAGAGCAACTATGGCAGATCAAAAAGCCATTCTGAAAGCGGGCGACAAGGAAATAGAACTTCCTATTTTGTCCGGAACAGCCGGACAGGATGTTATCGACATTCGCGCCCTTGGCAAACACGGCTATTTCACCTACGACCCCGGTTTCCTGGCGACTGGATCTTGCGAGTCTTCCATTACGTTTATTGACGGCGAAAAAGGTGTATTACTGCACCGTGGTTTCCCTATCGAAGAGCTGGCGCGTGATGCAAGTTATCTTGAAGTGTGCCACATGTTGCTGCACGGCGATGCACCGGACCAGGCACAATACGACGAATTTGAGAACACTATTAAGCGCCACACCATGGTGCACGAACAAATTAATATGTTCTTCCACGGCTTCCGCAACGACGCTCACCCTATGGCGATGTTGAATGGTACCGTGGGCGCAATGTCTTCGTTCTATCACAGTGACCTTGATGTTTCTAACCCCGAACAACGCGTTCGTTGCGCACATCGTTTGATTGCTAAGATGCCTACACTGGTTGCCATGTGTTACAAGTACAACATTGGCCAACCATTTGTTTATCCACGCAATGACCTGAGCTATGCAGCTAACTTCCTGAACATGATGTTCTCCGTACCTGCAGAAGATTACGTGATCAGCCCGGCTGTTGAGCGCGCTATGGATCGCATCTTCACGCTGCACGCCGACCACGAACAAAACGCGTCAACGTCTACAGTACGTTTAGCGGGTTCTTCTGGTGCTAACCCTTACGCATGTATCGCTGCTGGCGTTGCGTCACTTTGGGGCCCTGCGCACGGTGGAGCAAACGAAGCATGTCTACAAATGCTGGAAGAAATCGGCACTGTAGATCGCATCCCTGAGTTTATTGCTCGTGCGAAAGACAAGAACGACCCGTTCCGTCTGATGGGCTTCGGTCACCGTGTTTATAAGAACTACGACCCACGCGCAACCGTAATGCGTGAAAGCTGTCACGAAGTACTGAAAGAGCTGAATGTACAGGATCCGTTACTTGACGTAGCAATGGAGCTTGAGCGCATCGCCCTTGAAGACCCGTACTTCGCTGAGAAGAAACTGTTCCCGAACGTTGATTTCTACTCAGGTATCGTACTGAAAGCAATTGGTATTCCTACCAACATGTTTACCTGTATCTTCGCCTTGTCACGCACTGTTGGCTGGATTTCACACTGGCATGAAATGATGTCTGACCCAGGTCAGAAAATCGGTCGTCCACGTCAGTTGTACACTGGTCACACAGAACGTAAATACACGCCTCTGAGCAAGTAATATTGCAAAGTAAGCTGTAGAAAAGGCCCTGCGGGGCCTTTTTTATTGTGCGCTTTT
>NZ_CFIDRX010000164.1:0-9698 GCF_984433645.1 Marisediminitalea sp. | reverse complement strand
CCTTCTTTCAAAGCTGGTAAAGCACTGAAAGACGCTTGTAACTAATAAGCAGTCAGAGTTTTTGAAAAGGCGATGGAATTCCATCGCCTTTTTTATTGGTATCGACACAAGGAATGTCGTTCCAGCATTCTATCCGGGTGAATGTTAGGCTATAATCCCGGCTTATTTTACCGAGAGTACAACCATTTTGTTGATGCCTCGGGCAGCGGTATGTAACGGAGTTAGAATCGAGTCATGCTAGAAAGAATCAGAGAAGGTTCTCAAGGCCCTTGGGCGATGGCGATCATTGTCCTGATAGTGTTGAGTTTCGTATTTGCAGGCGTCAGTAGCTATGTGTCATCGTCAGGTGTCACGGCAGCGGCAGAAGTTAACGGCGAAGAAATTAGCCAACAAGATGTTGAGCGAGCTTACCAGTCTCAACGTGCGCGTCTTGAAGCGCAGTTTGGTGAAAGCATCGGCGCTTTGTTCAGTGATGAAAATTACCTGCGTGATTTTCGTTTAAACGTATTGGATCGCTTAATTGCGGATACCCTTGTGCTGCAAAAAGCAGAAGAACTGGGTTTACGCGTGTCTGACAAGCAAATCCGAGAAGCCATTGTACAAATGCCAGAGTTTCAAACGGCAGGTACGTTCGACAATGAGCGTTATTTAATGCTGCTCCGTCAAAATGGTTTCCAACCCGCTTCGTTCAGCAATTATATGCGTCAGCAAATGACTCGTGAACAGCTGGCCAGAGCGGTTAGCGCCAGTGATTTTGCACTACCTGCAGAAGTGACCCTGGCGAATGCGTTGCAACAGCAAACACGTAATGCTGAATACCTTATCGTCGACTCTGCGCCATTCGCCTCTGAGGTTGAACTGAGCGATGAAGAAGTGAATACCTTCTACGAAGCGAATCTTGCTCAGTTCGATACGCAAGAAAAGGTGAACATTGCTTATGTAATGCTTTCCGTTGACGATCTGAAAGGCGATGTCACTGTATCTGACGAAGAAGTTGAACAGTACTACACCGAAAACAACCTGCTTTACAAGACTGCTGAAGAGCGTCGCGTATCGCACATTATCATTGAGTTTGGTGACGATGAAGCGGCGGCAAAAGCCAAGGCTGAAGCATTAGTTGCTGAGCTTGCCAACGGCGCAGATTTTGCGACATTGGCACAAGAAAATTCTGATGACACCTTTACCGCTGAAAACGGCGGCGACCTGGATTTCATTACTGCAGGTATGATGGACGAAGCGTTTGACGACGCAGCGTTCTCACTGGCTCAGGTAGGCGATGTATCTGACGTGGTGGAGACTGAGTTTGGTTATCACATTATCAAGCTTACCGATATCAAGCCTGAGGAAGTGACGCCATTAGCTGAAGTTAGCGAAGAAATTCGCAACCAGCTTGCTACAGACAAAGCCACTGATCGTTTTTACTCTTTGCAGAATGACATGGCTAACCTGGCGTTTGAAGTGCCAGACACATTGGAAGATGTGGCAGGTGTTGCGAATAAGCCTGTGAAAGAGACCGGACTGGTCAGCGCGCAATTGGTGCCTGCGCCATTAAACGTGCCAGCAGTAACTAGTCGGGTATTTGACCCAGCGTTTATTGAAGAAGGTCTGAACAGCGACCTGATTGAACTTGATGACGACACTATTGCATTCGTTCGCATCGCAGAACACGAGCCACAACGCACTCAATCGCTAGACGAAGTACGCACGCGAATTCTTGCGCAGCTTCGTGCCGAGAAAGCGCAACAGGCCGCTGCCGATTGGGCGACCAACGTAGTTGAACAAATCAAAGCGGGTGAAACACCTTCACTTGAGCTTGGTGATGTTACTCTGTCGTGGGAAAGCAAAGAAGCACTGACGCGTACCAGTGGTGAACTGCCACGTGCTCTGGTTGAAACTTTGTTTACGCTGGGTAATGCTGCGCCTGACAACATTGATATTGCCGAGCTGGGCTCAGGCGATGTGGGTATTGTGAAGGTGACAGGCATTAATCAGCCTGAGGCGCTGTCAGAAGAAGATAGTGCAGCGCTTGCTCAGCAGATTGCTACCGCAAGCGCACAGACTGGTTATCAGGCGTTTATCGACTCCCTGCGCAACGCTGCGGATGTAAAGATTAACCTGTAGTTCACCAGGATATTAATCGCATTATTCAGGAAGGCCACTTACGAGTGGCCTTTTTTGTGCTCTTCTTCGAGGCATTGTGGATAATTCAGGCTTAATGGTAAAGCGAAAGAGTGTTACCCGAAAAGAAGTTGTAGAGATGGGAAATCAACATGCGGAAAACTAAAAGGCGGCTATAAATGGGCGTACAGAGCAGCACGCCACGCTTATAGCAGATTGGCGTTACTGTGTGACAAAATACATAAATGTGAAGAACAGGGCGATTACCGACGAGAAAATAAAGATGTACTTAAATCCCTGCTTGCCGTCGGCCAGACTGTACTGATTAACCTTTAGGTAGCCCACCCAAATCAGGCTGAGGACTAATGGAAGCAACACAATGATTTTCAACATAATAACGAGCCAACCTGATATTTTAATTTAGCTACGTAACGAGACAGCCATTGGATTAGTCGAAGACGGCGCCAAGCCGACGCGTTAGCGTGACGATACTCTTTTATAATGGAACTTATGTTCCGTGATTTTGCCGCCATCTTCAATGGCTACGTAAATATTCATGGTGTTTTCGTCGATACGCTGCAAGGTGAGGCCATTGAAATACGCGGTGTCCTGAGTCAGCTTTAACAGAGGAAAGTCCATATATTCCTCTTTTTCTTCCCAACTTGTTAAGTCATTACCAAAGTGCTTCAAACGAAACACCAGCGATGCATTAACTGACATGATTGTTTCAATCTCGTAGAACTGCACCTTGTCGCCAACAACCAGTTTGAACGCGCCCATCATCGAGTCACCTAATGGGGGCGACCAGACTTCTTCTACAATGCCGCCAAATGCTTCCCCCCGCCAGTGCCCGGCCAGCCAGGCAACCGAATCCAACGTGGCGGCAGGCGAGGGCGCGTGTTTGTCTGCTTGCATAACATTGGGTAATGGCTGATTTGCCTGAACCGAGATGCTGAACAGACAGGCAAATAATACAACCAGGAACGCCTTCATGTGCGCCTCCTTATGCGTGTTCCTTGATAATAGGTTTCATGCCAAACAGCCTGCGAGTCAGGTTAAATGGCCGAATACCAACGTAGCAGGTTGCTGCGCAAATAGCGAACGATAGAGCCAATAGTACGGTTGATTTAATGGCAATACTGCTTTGCCACTGCACAATGTAAAACGCCAGGGCGACAATAATCGTTTGATGCAAAATATAAAATGGGAAAATCAATGAATTGGCCGTGCGAAGCCACTCTGGTGAGGAGGTACAGTACTGGCTGGCGTAACCAACCAGGGTCAGCATAGCCGACCAGGATACCAGTGAGCACATGGCCCACCATATCGCCCAGCGTGTCTGCAGTGACGCGTAGCCGCTAAAATCAACGAGGTAATACACATAGAACAAACAGGAGCAAAGAAGCAGTGTTACCGCACTGGTGCGTCTGTGCTTGGCAAAAGAATCCCAAATGGAAGAGCGACTCATGCATATCATACCAAACAGGAAAAACAGACCGTAAAAAGCAGACAAGGCCAGGTTGTCGATCCCATGCCCTTCATTCAAGGTGGTGGTCTGAAGCCAGCATCGCACCGCAATAAGTAATGTGACTAGTAAAAATAATCCCAGACGGTATTGTGCTAAACGTGTTATCCCCGACAAGACAAACGTCGACGCGCTACTTTTTAACCAGGCAGCAACAGGTATGGCAAACACCATGAATACGATAAGAAACTCGAGGAACCAAAGGTGGTTAGGTTCAAACGCCAGAAAGCGCTGGCGGTATGCGTCTAGCAACGAGCTATATTTGTCTGGGTGTTCATAGTATTCCTGCGGCGGCACGATAAACATCATGCCAACAAAAAAAGGCACGACCAGCCGGTAAATTTTACTTTTAAAGAAAGCGCCGGCAGCGCTGCGCTGCAGTAGCAGGTAGCTACCCGCGCCGGCAATAAAAAACAATACGGGTAAACGGATTTGCTCGAAATACACCATGATATCGTCCAGCAATTTGCTGGAATCGGTATTGGTTATGTGCCAGTCATCGCCATTAAACGGCATAAAAACATGGTGCAAAAAGACCGCGAAGATCATAATGACACGAAGCCAGTCCAGTTCAAAATAGCGTTTATTTTGCGATGTCCCCGCTGCCTCGTTGTTCATTTACAATCCTTTGTTTTTGATGCAAAGTTGAGTTCTCAGGCAACACTATACGGGTATTTGCTGACTGGAAGTGTGATGAATTGTTAGCAAATAATTCTTGTATGTGTGCGTTTACCAGTAACGCTGGTACCAGAACTTGGCGGCAGCATGTCCTTTAAAGTTAACCACTATGCGGCGAAGACGATTTCGCCAAAGCCACAATTAGATATTGAGTCCATTGCTATTGAGCTGAGCATTGGCATTATTCTGGCCAATAGGGGCAATTAGAGGCTATAGGGGGCTATAACGCAGGTGTGCTGTTAATGGCCGTTCCGTGCGGGCTCATTTCTCTGGCGTGTTTTCTGCTGGCAGTGGTATCTATCTCACGCTTTGTGACTGACCGTCGTATTGCCCGACAACAAAAGCAAAACCTAGACCCTGAAGTCATTGAATCAGACTAACCAATCATGAGATGCTGTTAGTCCTCATCTGCAGAGCAAGCTTATAAACAAGAGATGCGCCGATAATACCGGCTACATCAGCCAGCCAGTCGAACACATCAAAAGTGCGGGAAGGGATATACAGCTGGCTGATTTCCTCCGCCGTAACGAACAGCAGAATAACCAGGCTCCCGATATAATAACGTTGGCCAGACACGCCCACGGATTTTCCGTTTGTCGCGGCTAAAACAAGGAGGGTGAGTGAGCCAAACAGCCCAAAGTGCCCGAGCTTATCGCCAAAAGGAATGTGTTGTATAACGCTGAGAAAGACACTGGTTGCTCCCGCATTTGCGAGGTAGATAACCCAAAGAATAAATGCGGCTGCCGGTATGCTTAAGAGTGTGTAGTATTTGTTCAATGTTTGCTTAATGCCTGAAGTAATTAAAGTATTAGCATTACTCTAGTAGCCAAATAGGTTAAAGCACGGGCGAAAAAGTGGCTTTTACGGTGCATAAAATGTCACTATTGTTGCCACATCGAGCGCAGTTGTTCTGGTGAGCCGGGCCCGCTGAAAGTTTTGTTTTGCGATTTTTGTATGTCGTTTGGCAGCAAACTTATTTAAAAAGGGCTGGTGTGTTTGCCGGTCGCCGATGCATGTTTTTTGCGCTACTATAAGCAACAAGACGCTGTTATTTATTGTTGTATATGAATTTGTCACTGTGAAGGGTTTATGAAATTTCAATCCCCAAAACAACAGGGATTCACGCTTATCGAGCTGATCACTGTCATCATTTTATTGGGTGTACTGTCGGTGACGGCTTTGCCCAAATTTGTGAATTTCTCTTCCGATGCCAACGCTGCTGTGATCAATAACCTGGCGGCAGGACTAAAAGCGGCTGCCAATCTTGGTAACGCCAAAGCGTTAATTGCTACCGGTGCTGGCGGCATGAATAATGGCTATGAGTTTGACGGCGTATATTTCGACAGAGGCTATCCGCTTGGCACATCCTATAATGACAGCGACGGGGTACCTGAAATACTGGAACTTATGGTCTACGGTCCGAATGATCTGACGTTTGCAGAGAACTTTAACGGCCAGGCTTCAAGCGGTGAATCGACTCGTGAGGTTTACATAACTACGCGCAGTAAAATGAATGCCGGGGTCGGCTATACGGCGATCGTAGCAGGCAAGTGCTATGTGTCCTATGAGAGTTTCGTTAATGACTACAAAGAACCTGAAATCGTAAAAGACACTTCAGGTTGCTAACCTACAAGAGGTGAAGTGTTCCTACACTTCACCTCGCAAGTATTGATGCTGTTCCCTCAGCGTATCAGCCTGGTGTTGCCGGCTAATTTATTGCGACCTATTTCATTGCGATTAATTGGGGCGAGTACACCTTCAATAGCTTGGCAAGCTGGGTTTCATCTTCTAAAGACGTTACGTTCAGCGGTTGTTCTGGCAACTGCAGCGCCGTTTTATTCTCAATAAGAGCTTTGAGTTTTTCCTGGTCAACCTGACCATTCACTGTCACCGACTGCAATTCTTCGTCAGTCAGGTTTTGCGTATAGCCATCTGGTAAGTAAATTGTGCCGTTAGAAAAGTCTACTGCAAATGCAATCACGCCGGGCACGAAGAAAAACAGCAAGCCAACGGCATCGAGTAACACAACGCCCGCATCCAATCGACCACTTGTCTGGCCTTTACGCTCTGGGTGTAGAATCGTCCCGCACGCTGTCAGGTTAAGAATCAATCCGGTTGAAATAAACAGTGTGAGTAGCTTTTTCATCTTGTCATCCTCAGTATCTGAATCGTATCGGCATTACTTGCAGCAAGCCGGGTGCCAGATTTGAGCTAGGTTAAAAAAGCACTTTAAATCATGAGCTTACTAAAGTTTGCCATTTGAAATGGCGCAGGATGAAAAGTACTACTACGTGAAAGTTTCACGGGGAGTGTAATATTTGCGACACCGGCAGGGCAGTCAATGACTACCCTGAAAATGTGCTTATGCGCTTTCTGCTAATTGGTGGGACAGCAGGTAACGTTTCCGTTTTTTGGGTAACAGTTTGTCGGTGTCTACGACGACTAAACCGTCAATGCAGTCACAAAAATCTGGGTCGATATTAAAGTCGAGGAATGCCACGCCATCGTGTTCACACACTTCAGTATACTGCTTGTACAGCGTCGGGACATTCACTCCCATATTGGCAAGTAAGTGCTTGAGTTGAGTAAACTCTTTTTTGTAGTCGTTACCAGAGAAAGCTTTTAAGCTGTCACTGGGCACGGTGAAAGGGATTTTCGCTTTGGCTTCGCCAAACCTGGCCGGGAAGTAGGTCTGATAAAATTGCACAATCAGCTGCTTGGCAGGCTGTGGGTAGCTGTTACTCAGGCTAACCGGTCCGAATAAGTAGCGATAGTGTGGGTAACGCGTTAAAAACGCACCAATACCGAACCACAGGTAGTCCAGGCTTCTTTTACCCCAGTAACGTGGCTGAACGAAGCTGCGTCCCAGCTCCAATCCTTCCTCAAACAGCGCCGGGTTGTCTTTCGCGTATTCGAACAGGGTTGCAGAATACAGGCCAGTCTGATGATCGGGCTGTGACAAGCGCTGGGCGTCGCCAAAGCGATAGGCTCCAACGATCTCAAGATCTTTGTCGTCCCATAAAATCAGGTGGTAATAGTGATTGTCGTAGCGATCGATGTCGCGGCGCTGCAAGGTGCCTTCACCTACCGCTCGAAAGGCAATTTCGCGTAAGCGGCCGATTTCCCGCATGATCACGGAACTGCCTTTGTGCAGGTATAAGTAGATGTGTTTGCCGTCGGACGTTTCACCCAGGTGTTCGCATTGGCGAATTGCTCGGGACAGCTCTTTTCTGTCCTCAGGCATGGCAATGGCGGCCTGTGTGGCAAATATGCCTTTCTTATTGGTGCCTATGCGGTACAGGTGACGTTTAAACAGCTTAACCGTATCGGGAACAGATATCGACATGGACTGGTAGCTGCTATAGGGGATCAGTTCGCCTATACGCATTGGGAGTGATTTACGGCGCTGATTGAACATTTCTTTTACCAGTAAGGCTGTCGCCAGCGGTTTGTAAATCATGGATACGCCGTAAAACAAGGGCGAGTTTTTGGCATCAATAAAAATCGGCAAGATAGGCGCTTTGGCGTGACGTGCCATGCGCAGGAAGCCGCTGTGCCAGTGTGTATCGCGCACGCCCTGTGGACGCAATCGAGAGACTTCTCCGGCAGGGAATATAAGTACCGCACCTTCTGAAGCCAGGTGGTCATGAATGGCCGACAAATGCTGTTTTGGCGTGCCACCCTGCATGTTGTTCACCGGTAGCAGCCGGTCACGTAATGGTTCAATGGCCATCAGCATCTGATTGGCCACCACTTTGAGGTCGTGGCGTATTTCAGAGATTAATTTGATGAGGGCTAACCCATCGATTGAACCAATTGGGTGGTTGGCAATGATCACGACACGCCCTTCACTGGGGATGCGCTCGCGTTCATTGTCGCGAATTGAGGTACTTACATTAAAGTACTCTAAGACCTGCTCGACAAAGTCAATGTCGTGATAGTGCGGATAGGTCCGTCCGAAATCTGCAATTTCCCTTTCGTGTAGCAGGTGTCGTAGAACAAAACACAGGGGTTTGTTCAGGATGCGGTTGTTTGCAACCTGCGGATAATACTCGTTGAGTAGGCCGTCTACAGTAAACATATTAAGTACACTTTGTGCGATTTTCGCTACACGATATCAACCAATTGTGACGAAAAAAGCACAGTTGTATGTCACTTATTTTACAGCGGAGCAGGGGCTATGCCGCCTGCTCACCTTTAACGAAATCAGCCAGTATTGCCACGGATGCCTTTTGCTTCAGGTATTCATTGAAGTGGATCAGGGTTAACTCGCCATTCATATCTTCTACCAGCGCTGAGCAGTTTTCTATCCAGTCTCCATCGTTTATGTAATGAATACCGTTTACCATTAACGACTCAGGATGGTGAATGTGACCGCAAATGATACCATCTAAGCCTTTGGCTTTGGCATAGTCACAGCCTGCGGCACGGTAGCGCTCAATGGCTTTATTCGCGCCTTTTATGTGTTTCTTAATATAACCCGCCAGCGACCAGTAGTGGGTATTCCGCCAACTGCGGAAGCGGTTGTACCAGCGGTTCAAAAACAACAACAGGTCGTAGCCTTTGTCGCCAATCCAGGCGTGAAATTTCCCCAGCGTTACATCAGCATCGAACTGGTCGCCGTGCAGTACAAGATATTGTCTGCCATCAGCCGTGACGTGCACCAGTTCGCGCTCTATTTCGATGTCGCCAAATGCCATGCCCGAGTATTTTTGAATGGGGGCATCGTGATTACCAGGTAAATACACCACGCGCGTACCATCGTTGCTCATTTGCATGAGTTTGTGCATTACCCGGTTATGGGCTTCCGGCCAACGGAATTGCTTTTCCATCTGCCACATATCAACGATATCACCCACCAGGTACAGGGTATCTACTTTGATGTTATGAAGAAATTCTAAAAGGTATTCTGCTTTGCAGTCTTTATTGCCCAAATGAATATCAGACAACCATACTGCTTTGTAGTGGAGTGTTGGCATCACGTCACCCTGCTGGATTATTCCGAATTGGCTGGGCTTAATGTAGTGAATGCAATTGACAGTTAGGTGACGTCCACTTGACGATTCAATGACGAGTTATTGAATGTTACGTGACACGCCCTAAAATGGCAGGCATAAAACAAGCAGGTATAAAAAAAGCGCCGTAAGGCGCTTTTTATCACTGTTCGTTAATCGTGGATTAACCCAACGCTTTAACTTGCGCAGCCAGACGGCTCTTATGACGAGCAGCTTTGTTTTTGTGAATCAAACCTTTGGTAGCCATTCTGTCAAGAATTGGAGTGGCAGCAGCCAGTGCAGCCTGGGCACCCTCTTTATCGCCACTGGCGATAGCCGCTACTACTTTTTTAATACTTGTACGAGTCATGGAGCGACGGCTG
>NZ_CFIDRX010000163.1:0-9882 GCF_984433645.1 Marisediminitalea sp. | reverse complement strand
AGCATTGCTTTGCCAAAAGCTGGTATTCCATCTTTCTTACATTCTGGACAATACATAAATTCCCTTTGGCATATAACAATTTAATATCTGCCCAAATGGTGTAAAAACTTACACCAAAATGGGGTATATAATTCGTTCATAATAATCCGATAACTTCTTTTCTTACAACCCTTTAATGCGCACTGCCCTAGTGCAGTCTAAATTTTATTACGTTAAATACACCACTCTTGGTGATTATTTTTTGCCTTGGAAAACTATAGCGGATTTTACAACTTCTAAGAAATAATCAGCGTAAAAACTCGCTATAGGTTCAGTTAGCGCATAGCAGTTAGCGTGGTAAGTTTCTGCAAAAAGGAATTTACATGAAGTCACCTTTCATTAATGCAGTCTATGAATTCATGATGCTCAAACGGTATGCAAAACGCACGATTAAAGCCTATTTGGTTTGGATTGCGGACTATATTCGATTTCACAAGTACCAACACCCAAAGAAAATGGGCGATCAGGATGTACGTGTTTACTTAACCCATTTGGCGGTAAAGCGAAATCTTTCAGCCAGTACGCAGGCTAGTGCGCTCAACGCGTTGGTATTTTTATACAGTAAGTACCTTGAACAGCCACTTAGTGACGACATTGGTTTTGTGAATAGTGGCCGAAAACCCAAATTGCCCACGGTTTTAACCATTAGTGAAGTACAGCAGTTACTGGCGAATATTCCTGAACGTCAGTCATTACCCGTGTCTATGCTATATGGCAGCGGATTAAGACTCATGGAATGTGTTCGATTACGCGTTAAAGATATCGACTTCGACTACCGCTGCGTGAAAATCTGGAACGGTAAAGGAGGAAAGCACAGAGTAGTTACGCTATCAGACACCCTTGTTGCCCAACTTCAAACACAAACGGAAAAAGTAAAACATTTACTGGAACGAGATAAAGCTAACCCGGAATACGCTGGGGTATGGCTGCCTCATCAACTAGCTAAGAAATATCAAGGCGCCAATAAGTCTTTGGAGTGGCAGTATTTATTTCCTGCAAGTAAAACCAGTATTGATCCGGAATCGTCGTTACGGCGCCGACATCATATTGATGAAAAGCAATTACAACGGGTAATACGCAATACAGCGAGGGAAATTGGCCTGAAAAAATCCGTTACACCGCATACGCTACGCCATTCATTTGCTACGCATTTACTACTAAAGGGCGCGGATATTCGAACAGTGCAGGACCAGCTGGGCCATAGCGACGTGCGCACCACCCAAATCTACACACATATATTACAACGGGGAGGAAACGCAGTGGTAAGCCCGCTTGAACTGCTGTAAGTAAAAACGGGCTTACAAATTGAGAGGCTATTCTTTGTCGTAAAGAATATCCATAACAGCAGCAAGTTCAGTTTTGCCCGCGCGCACTTCTTCTTCGCTCATATCAGCGATTTCGTGCGGGAACACTAACCAGTCATCGCTTTCGTTTACAAAGTAATCCGGCACGATGTCGGTTTTGTTGTTTGCAGGCTTGTAATAAGGGCAAGCAATACGGATGTCTTTTGGCATATTCAAGCGCATCAACTTTTTGATTTGCTTAATAAGTGCGTCTACGCTGCGGCCTGAGTCGAACACGTCGTCCACAATCAGCAGGTCATCGTCTGCATTGGCATTCTCAATTAAATAATGCAGGCCGTGAACGCGAATATCTTTGCTTTGCTTATTAATGCCATAGTAAGAGGAAGTACGTACGGCAATATGATCCGTAGGGACTTTCTTAAATTCGAAAAACTCTTGTACAGCAATACCAATTGGCGCACCGCCGCGCCAGATACCCACTATAAACTGCGGGCGAAAGCCATCTTTGTACACTTGCGACGCGAGACGAAATGAATCCTGAAGCAGATCCTGCGACGTAATAAAAACTTTATTCATAGTGTCGGAACCGGGCGAAAAATAAAAACGAGATTATAGGTAAAATTCAGTAATATTGCACGGATATTACGGCATTTTCCTGACCATTTATTCAAGTTTTGAAGCGCGATTAAAATTTAGCACGCTAAAGCACTACCCTTCTCGCTGTAAAATTCTGGCAGGCTGCACTTTCATGGCGCGCTGTGCGGGGTACCAGCTGGCAAGTAAACACAGCACTAACGAAAACAACGTAACCCACACTACTTGTTCCCAGCGCACATCTACGGGTAAGCCGTTACCATCTGCCGAAAGTGCCAGGTGTATCCCTAACAAATCCAATAAATCGTTAATAAACAGCACAGCTAAAATACCCAGTACCGCGCCAATGGCCGCCCCTTTCAACCCATTTAACACGCCATTGATCATGAAAATAGCTCGTACATTACTGACTTGCATGCCTTGTGAGAGCAAAATGGCAATGTCGCTATTCTTTTCAGACACCACCATTACCAGTGCAGACACAATGTTGAACGCTGCGACGGCAATAATGAGCAGCAGCATTAAAAACATCATGTTTTTTTCCATTTTTACGGCGTCAAACAAGGGGCCCTGGCGAGAGCGCCAATCAGAGGTAGCGTATCCAGCATCCTGCAGTGCCTGCACGACTCCCTGATACTCAAACGCGTTATCTAAAAACAGTCTTGCATCGGCCACGCTGCTGACGGGCTTACGCAACAAACGGGTCAGGTCATTTACATGTAAATAAATCACCTTGTCGTCCAGTTGTGAACCTAAATTGAACACCCCGGTTACCGTTACCAGTCGCTGGCTCGGCATTCTGCCATAGGGCGTATACACACTGGCACCTGCGACCATAATGCGAATTTGGTCGCCCGGCGTGACCTCCAGTTCCATGGCCAGAGCCCGGCCAATAATCACGCCAAACTTGGTGGTATTGAGCCTGTCAAATGTGCCTTCCAGCATGTTTTTAGCCACTATGCTGTGCTGTTGCATGGCTTCAGGATCGACGCCTTGAAGCTGCACTCCCCGCAACGCCTGACGCGACTGCACCAACCCTTCCGCTTCACGAAACACGCTCACGGCTCGCACACCCGGCAAGGCTAATTCGGCAATATTTTTAACCGGTGTATCATGGGCGACAACCTGCGGCACTATGCCCAGAATTCGTTGGCGTAGCTGAGCTTCAAAGCCGTTCATTACCGACAGCACCACAATCAACGACATCAACCCAAGCGCAATACCGGCAATGGAAAATCGGTTTATGAACGCCACAAAACTATTGTGTTTACCGGCAGTAGCGTATCGCGTTGCTATAAATGCAGAGAGTGGTAATTGCATGAAATCGGGTCCCGGTACAGTGTTTTCGTGCTTACTATCGACAGGGGCGCGCCGCTGCGCGTATTTATCAAAACACTGTTATAATAAACAAAAACTTAAGCTCGCTGCATAATACGTGTAAGCTAACCAGCGCACAAGTCAGCCCGGAGAGGTAACGTGGATTCACTCACACTGGAACAGAAGCAGGCACAATTTAACGAATTCTTTTTAATTGGCCATGCACTAAAGGTAAATGTTCGCACACTTGCCAGCGATTTCGTGTTACCTGAACCGGAGCAACTTGAAGAACACATGCCTTATGCGTTTCGCATCGCCAGCGAAATGTCAGCCATCGAAACGCAGGCGCTACGCCCCTTAAGAAACCTAAGCAGCCACGCTTCAGATTTGGTGAATTACCTCACCCATCAGTCGCGTAAAATCGATCTGATGATGTCTTATATTTTGCATCAACAGGACGATCCAAATTACCGCACTGAAAGTATCAGGTTCGGCGGTGGTGGCGTGGTCATAAACCACGAATCGGAACTTGCGGTTGGCACTATCGCTGAGCTTAAACTGTTTGTTACCGAAGAGGCCGCTGCGGTTTTTTGCTACGGCGAAGTTATTGCTTGCCAGCAAGAGCCGAATGGCTACCATATAGCCTTCATTTTTACCCGAATTCGAGAACAGGATCAGGAGCTATTGGTACGAGCCAGCCTGCACTTACAAACGCAGCAGCTTAAAAAGCGTAACCAATCGAATCAGCCCTAGATCCGCGCACTTTTGCCGTTGAGCCAAGTACGCCTTAATTACACTGAACAGGAATCATGACAGCCTCGCTTCTTTCATTGCCGTTACCCAAAGCCAGAACGTCCGCCAGTCATCAGGATCACCAGCAATGGGGCCATTTACAAGGCAGTAGCCGTGCACTAGCTGTGGCACAAGCCAGCCAACAAGCACAAAAGCCGCTGGTACTCGTTACAGCCGATACGCCCTCAGCGCTAAAGCTTGAAAAAGAAATCCGTTATTTCCTGGGTAACGACGCGTCCAACACGCCGGTTACGCTGTTCCCCGATTGGGAAACCCTGCCCTACGACACGTTTTCTCCTCACCAGGATATTATTTCACAGCGACTGGAAACCTTATTCCGTTTAACCCAGGACCCAACGGGTATCTTCATCGTACCGGTGAATACCTTAATGCAGCGCCTGGCACCGGTGGAATACATCGGCCAGCACTTGCTGCTGCTTAAAAAGGGTCAGCAGCTCGACCGCGACACCTTCCGCAGACAGTTGGAACAAGCCGGCTACCTGCACGTAAGTCAGGTGCTTAGTCACAGTGAATTCTCGGTTCGGGGCAGTATTATTGATTTGTTCCCCATGGGCAGCAAACACCCTTACCGCATCGACCTGTTCGACGACGAAGTCGACAGTATTCGGTTATTCGACACCGATACCCAGCGCTCAAGTGACGCGGTTAACGAAATCCGTATGTTACCGGCCAGGGAATTTCCAACCGACAAAAACGCCCTGAACCTGTTCCGTCAGCAGTTTCTGGACCGCTTTGAAGGCAGCAATAACGAAGGATCAATATTCGGGCAAATTACCCGCGGCACTATGCCCAGCGGCGTAGAATACTACCTGCCGTTATTCTTTGAGAAAACAGCCACACTGTTTGACTACTTCCACCCCGACACGCAACTTGTGCTGCACGGTGATGTCAACGACGCCAGCGAGTTCTTCTGGGCAGACGTATCTGAACGCTACGAACAGTATCGCTATAACAAAGACCGCCCGCTATTACCGCCCGAAGCCTTGTTCTTACCTGTCAATGAATTGTTCTCAGGCATTAAGCAATGGCCGCGGGTTTCGTTAAGTCAGGAAGTGCTGGAAGACAGTGCAGGTAAACACAATCTGCACTGCGAAAAACTCAACGACATCGCCCTGAACCCGCAAAAGAAACAGCCAGCTCAGGCATTATTAGCCGCTATAGACGACGCTAAAACCCGAGGGGCAAAAGTGCTGTTCTGTGCCGAATCACAGGGCCGGCGTGAAAACCTGCTGGGCGTGCTGCGCAAGTACCAAATCAAACCGGTAGAATTCAGCCACTTTAACGACTTCCTCACCAGCCATGAATCGGTTGGGATCAGCATTGGTATGGTCGAACACAGTTTCCGCTGGTCCAACCCGGACGGCGAGCTGTTATTTATTACTGAAACACAGTTACTCGGCCACAAAATCAGCCAGCGCCGATTACGCACAGCGCAAAAAGCCACCGACGAAAGTGCCATTATTCGCAACCTGGCCGAACTGTCTGTCGGTCAGCCTGTGGTGCATCTGGATCACGGTGTAGGCCGTTATATTGGTTTGCAAACCCTCGACGCGGGCGGCATCCCCACTGAATACCTGTGTATTGAGTATGCCAAACAGGCAAAACTGTACGTGCCGGTGTCGTCACTGCATTTAATCTCGCGCTACAGCGGCGGTGAACAAGACAGCGCGCCTTTACATAGCCTGGGCTCAGACGCCTGGGCCAAAGCCAAGAAAAAAGCCGCCGAAAAAGTGCGCGATGTGGCTGCAGAATTGCTCGATGTCTACGCCAAACGCGCCGCTAAACCCGGTTTTGCGTACCCCATTAACTGGGAAGATTATCAGTTATTCTCCGATACCTTCCCGTTTGAGGAAACGCCCGACCAAATGCAGGCAATCAATGCCGTTATTCAGGATATGGGCGCACCGCAGGCCATGGATCGCCTGGTATGCGGTGATGTAGGCTTCGGTAAAACAGAAGTCGCCATGCGCGCTGCGTTTCTGGCAGCCAATCAGGGCAAACAGGTCGCTATTCTGGTGCCCACTACCCTGCTGGCTCAGCAGCATTACGAGAATTTTAAAGACCGTTTTGCCAACCTGCCATTCAGAATTGAAGTAATATCGCGCTTTGTAAGCGGCAAAGCACAAAAATCCGTACTCGACGGTATCGCCTCAGGCAACGTCGACATTGTGGTTGGTACACACAAATTATTAAGCGACGCCGTGCAGTTCAACGATTTAGGCTTGGTGATCATCGACGAAGAGCACCGCTTTGGTGTACGTCAGAAAGAGAAGTTTAAGTCACTGCGCGCCGATGTGGATATTCTGACCCTAACGGCCACGCCGATACCAAGAACATTGAACATGGCCATGTCGGGCATGCGTGATTTGTCTATTATTGCCACCGCGCCAGCACGACGTTTAGCCATTAAAACCTTCGTACAGCAGCGCGACAAAGCGGTGATCCGTGAAGCCATTATGCGTGAGATTTTACGCGGTGGTCAGGTGTATTTCCTGCACAACGAAGTCGACAGTATAGCCAGAACGGCAGAAGAAATTGCCGAAATCGTGCCAGAAGCGCGCATTGCCGTTGGCCACGGTCAAATGCGAGAGCGCGAGCTGGAGTCGGTAATGAGTGACTTCTATCACCAGCGCTTTAACGTGTTGGTATGTACCACCATTATTGAAACCGGTATCGACGTGCCTACTGCTAACACCATTATTATGGACCGTGCTGACCATCTCGGTCTGGCCCAACTTCACCAGTTACGTGGTCGTGTCGGCCGTTCGCACCATCAAGCCTACGCGTATTTGCTAACCCCACATCCCAAGCGCATGACTCGCGACGCGGTTAAACGTCTTGAAGCGATTGCCAGCCTGGAAGACCTGGGCGCAGGCTTTGCGTTAGCCACCCACGATCTGGAAATTCGCGGCGCGGGTGAATTGCTTGGTGAAGACCAGTCAGGGCAAATCGCCACCGTGGGCTTTACGCTGTACATGGATATGCTGGAACAAGCGGTAGAAGCGCTCAAAGCCGGTAAAGAACCGTCATTAGACGAAGCCGCCAGCCATCAGACTGAAATTGAGCTTCGCATTCCGGCGCTGCTGCCAGACGATTACATTGCCGACGTAAACACCCGGTTGTCGCTATACAAACAGCTGGCCAGTTGCAAAAACAACGACGACATCGAAGCCTTCCAAATTGAATGTATCGATCGCTTTGGTTTACTGCCTGACGCGGCTAAAAACCTCATCGCCATTACCGAACTGAAATTAAAAGCACATAAGCTGGGCATACAAAAAATGGACTTCACCAGCGTCGGCGGCACCGTGGAATTTAAAGAGACTACCCCGGTAGATCCCGGTTTCATCATTTCGCTGGTGCAAACCCGCAGCAAAATGTTTAAGTTTGAAGGCAGTCAAAAACTCCGGATCGTAAAGAAAACCGAGACAGCGCGCGAACGATTAGCTATGGTGGAAGCGCTTATTGAAGAATTTGCCAGGGAGACAAAATAAGCATGAGGCGGATTATCGGTTGTCTTATCGCACTCAGTACCTTTTCAAGCGGCCATGCTATGGCCCAGGATGACGATAAATGGTGGTTCGACGTAGAAGTGGTGTTGTTTTCACGCTCCACTGCCGTCGGCGATTTATCGGAATCTTTTGAACAGCAATCGCGGCTCACCGCCCCCAAAACAGACTGGGATTTATTGTCACAGTATTTCCAGCCGGATTTGCAGTGGGTCTATTCATCTTTGCCTGTATGCGGAAAGCCTGAATCGCCCCTTTGGGCCGAAGCCCCTGATCTTGAAGAAATCATTGCAAAATACTATGTGCCAGAGCCTGAGCCAGAGCCAGAACCTGAAGTCACCGAATCGGTAGACGGTTACTCAGCCGAAGCGGTTGAAGAAAGCGCACTCGTAAATGAGCAAGACACCACAGACCCGCTGTTATCTCTAGAGCCAACGATGTCTGACACGGTTGCAGACACGGAAGCGGTGATTATTCCCCCCTCCCCCGAAACTATTGCCAGCTATTGGGTAGAATCTCATGTGGGCGACATCATTTACAAAAATGCAATGCCAGCAAAGCGTGACTTAAGCTGCGTTGCTCAACAAGGCCCAGCGTTTGTTACCAATACTCCGCAGTGGCATTGGCAGGCCCCTAACCTGCATGTGCCGTTTCCTGATCAAACGCCATTAATTATTCACGGTGCAGACTGGGCGCGCGCCAATGGACCGCATTTATTGTCTGAAGAACAACTCACTCAACAGGATTTGTTTACCAGTGTACGCTGGCGCAAAGGCATTGATCGCCTGGCACACTTTAGCTGGCGTCAGCAGGTTAAGTTCGGGCAGGATAACGCCGAAACCCTGCGCCTGTTTGCTGGCCAGAACTTTGCGGAACAATTCACCGTTGAAGGCGAATTGCGTCCCGAGCCCATCGAAGGCCTGCTGGACTCGCCTGATTCAATGAATAGTGGCAGCGACTCAGCCTATATCGATCCTGACACCGTGAAAGCCGAAAAAACCGCCGCATTTTTCAATGAACTCAATACCCGTCTTGCTCAGCCTCAGCCAATCAGTTACGCGGCTATGACTGCCCCGCAGGACGAAAACACTGGCTTAAATATCGACCCTTACAATACCCAGCTACCCCCAATCTGGGAGCTGGACGGATTTATCCAGGTATTCCTGAAATACATCAACAGCGTGCCCTACCTGCATATCAACAGTGAACTGTTTTACCGTCAGCCGGTAGCAACAGATGTGAAGCAACAGAGCGATTCAACCAGCGCGCCAACTTATGAACTGGTATCGATTCCGTTCAGGCAGGTTCGCCGCGTGATCAGCACACAGTTACATTATTTCGATCACCCGCTGTTTGGTATGGTTGTGCAAATTCGCCGCTACGACCGCCCGGCCGCAAAACAAAGTAATACTGACGACACACAATGAAGATTTACACCAAGACCGGCGATGCCGGCCAGACTCAGGTTTACGTAGACAAAGCCATACGGGTAAGCAAGCACGATCCGCTCATTGAATGCTACGGTGCAATAGACGAACTGAATGCGCATGTTGGCCTGCTTCACGCGCAACTGCAGGAAAGCTGGTCACAACAGACCAGCGAACACGGCGTATCGCTGGCCTGGTTAACCCGGATTCAAAACAACCTGTTTAGCGCCGGATTTGCTATGTCGGCTAGCTCTCGCTTACCAGAATCGGCTGTGGCTGAGCTTGAAGAGCAAATCGATGCCATGCAGCAAACACTCGCCCCACAAACGCAATTTATATTGCCCGGCGGCAGCGTTCAGGCGTCTCAGGCACATGTGTGCAGAACAGTGTGTCGCCGTGCAGAGCGTCAATTGGTAAGCGCCAGCGAACAAACCGACATTGCCGCGCCCGTGTTGCAGTACATTAACCGCCTGTCAGACTGGTTGTTCGTGTTCGCCCGCTACCTGAATGTACTGGCAGCCGTACCCGATACGCCCGTGTCGTCGAAGTAATTTGGCGCATATAAGGCTAATCGCTAACACAATTACGTGTGTTTTATGACATTCAGCATCGATCAAAAATTAATTTTTGCGGTACGTGGAAAAAACCTCGAATTAGTAAAAGAGAGAATAGCCGCAGGCGGTAATTTAAATTATCAGGATGTTAGTCACGGCTCTGCTTTGGTTGCAGCAATTAATAATAATGATGTCACAATGATTCAATATCTTATTGATCATGGTGCAGACGTAAATGCAGAAAATACTCACGGTATAGTACCAATTGAAATTGCACTTCATCATGCTACAGATGAGGTGATCAGACTTTTAGCCTGGTCAGGAG
>NZ_CFIDRX010000162.1:0-9925 GCF_984433645.1 Marisediminitalea sp. | reverse complement strand
ACAAGCGATGGAAGACAACAAATCTGATATCGGCTGGGGTAGCCAAATCCGCTCCTACGTACTGGACGATTCCCGTATTAAGGATTTGCGCACCGGCGTTGAAACCCGCAACACACAAGCGGTTCTTGACGGCGGATTAGACAAGTTTATTCAGGCCAGCCTTAAGTCAGGTCTTTAAGCCATTTAACAGAAAGTGAACAGATTATGAGCGACCAACAACTCGACGAAAACAAATTGATTGCCGAGCGCCGCGCGAAACTGAGCGCGATTCGGGAAACCTGCCGTGCCAATGGCTTTCCTAACAGCTTTCGTCGTGAAAATTACGCCGACGAATTGCAGCAGCAATTTGGTGAACTGGACAAAGAAACCCTGATTGAACAAGACAATCAGGTGAGTATTGCCGGCCGTATTATGGCTAAACGTGGCCCATTCCTGTTATTACAGGACATGACTGGCCGTATTCAGGCTTATGCCGACAAAGACACGCAAAAAGACATCAAAGCGCGCTACGGCTCGCTGGATATTGGTGACATCATTGGTGTGGCTGGTGCGTTGCACAAGTCAGGCAAAGGCGATCTGTATGTCAACATGAGCCAGTATGAACTGCTGACTAAGTCTCTGCGTCCGTTACCTGAAAAATTCCACGGTCTGACCGATCAGGAAACCAAGTATCGCCAGCGTTATGTTGACCTGATCACCAGCGAAAAAACCCGTGAAACGTTTGTGGTTCGAAGCAAAATTGTTAACGGTATCCGCAACTTCCTGACTACCCGTAACTACATTGAAGTGGAAACGCCAATGTTGCAGGTGATCCCAGGCGGTGCGACTGCAAAACCGTTCGTTACGCACCACAATTCACTGGATATCGATATGTATTTGCGTATCGCCCCTGAACTGTATTTGAAGCGCCTTGTAGTAGGTGGTTTTGAGCGCGTGTTCGAAATCAACCGTAACTTCCGTAACGAAGGTCTGTCTACGCGCCACAACCCTGAATTCACCATGCTGGAGTTCTACCAGGCGTACGCGGATTACAATGACCTGATGAACCTGACAGAAGACATGTTGCGTACACTGGCAGAAGATATTCTGGGTACTGCGATCATCACAAACACTACCAAAGACGCCGAAGGCAATGTGCTGAGCGAAGTGAAGTACGACTTTGGCAAGCCGTTTGACCGCCTGAGTATGGGTGAAGCTATCCTGAAATACTGGCCGGAAGCGAACGAAGCGGCAATCCGCGACCCGGAAGCGCATCTGGACGAGCTAAAAGCAATGGCTAAACAACTGCACATCAAAGAGCCTGAAGTTGACGGTATCTGGGGTGCAGGTAAATACCTTTGTGAAATTTTTGAAGCAACGGCGGAAGAGAAGCTGGAACAACCTACGTTTATTACTGAATACCCGTGGGAAGTATCACCGCTGGCGCGCCGTAACGACAACAATCCGTTTATCACTGACCGCTTTGAGTTCTTTGTTGGCGGCCGTGAACTGGCAAACGGCTTCAGCGAGCTGAATGACCCGGAAGACCAGGCCGAACGTTTCCGCAAACAAGTGGAAGAGAAAGACGCGGGTGATGACGAAGCCATGCACTACGATGAAGACTACATCCGTGCACTGGAATTTGGTTTACCGCCTACAGCCGGTGAAGGGATTGGTATTGACCGTCTGACCATGCTGTTTACAGACAGTCCGACCATTAAAGACGTGATCCTGTTCCCGCACATGAAGCCAGAGAGCCAGGATCAGTAAGCGACGTTTACAACGCTTTAATCGCGAGTAACATCTGGGTATTGACGGGAACGTCAATACCATTTTTTTGTGCCTGTTTTACCACATAGCCATTTATTGCATCGATTTCTGTGGGGCGCTTATGGGCGATATCCTGGTGCATGCTGGAATAATTCTCAGCGGTATTTTCGATGACATGTAAAACCTGCTCCAATGCTGATTTGGCATCGATAAATATGCCGAAAGCTTGCGCAGTGAGGCATACCTCTTCACATATGGCCTGGAGGGTAGGCCGATACGAGGCGTGTGACAGCTCACCGTTTTTAACATCGGCCAATGCGGTCAGCGGATTAATGGCACAATTAATAAGCAGCTTTTGCCACAGTGCGTTGTGCATGTCATCACGCCAGGTAACCGGGCCGATACAGGCTTCCATAATTGGGATGAGTTGATGTTGCAGTGACGGTGCCCGAGGGTGGTGAAAAGCCATACCCAGCATGGTAGCGCCCAAACCGGTGTGTTTCACGGTATCTGCATTCAGCTTTAATGCTCCGTGACTTGTAGTAGCCAGCAATACCGGGTTGTCAGGAATGATATCTCTGGCTAGTTCAACGCCACCCATACCATTGTGCAGTAGTAAAACAGGCGTATTCAGACTGATTTTCCCCTGCCACTGACGAAGCGCGTCTTCGAGCTGAAAGGCTTTCAGTGGCATGATCAGCAAGTCAGAGTCACTCAATGAGTAGCTGTCATTTGACGCATAGTCCAGCGTTGTTATCTGGCCGTCCAGCTCCTCTGCATAGCGCAGGGGATTGCGACCCTGGCGTACAAAACACCGATAAGTGAGTTTAGCCTTGTGGGCCCCGGCTGCGCAAAGACCACCGATGGCACCACTGCCGAGTATATTAATACGCCAGGACATCCATTTTTCCTTTTATTAAGCGTTGGGCCTTCCTGGCGCGGTTGGCCAGGCAAGTAGGGCCGGGTCTGACTGGCTGTTGAGCCAGGTTGAAAATACCGGATTGATGAACGCTTCCCCCTGCTGTGGACAGCTAAACACAGCAATTGACTCACTATGCCATTGGAATGCCACGCACCATGCATGTAAATAAAGCCTATCCGAATGCGTCCCACCATACAATGCGTCGCCCAAAATCGGACTGCCGAGACTTTTCAGGGCCACGCGAATTTGATGTGTCTTGCCGCTTAATGGGCGAACGACAAACGCTCGGGGAGCCCCGTCAAACCCATAACTGAAGAATTGTGTAATGGCCGGATTATGCCGGCTTTTCAGCAGTATATGCTGGCCCTGACGGCGATTTTTCATGTCACCAAGGATGGTGCCTTGTTTCTTCTTCGGCTTTTTGTCACTTAGCGCAAGGTAGTATTTTTGCACCTGGTGAGTGCGGAAAAGCAGCTCAAAGTGAGCGGCTGATGCTCGGTTTGTTGCCAGAATCAGACAGCCCGATGTGCCGTCGTCAAGCCGGTGTACCAAATGAAGATCAGACAGGCCAAACGCCATTTCAGCCTGATGAACCACACCTTCTTGTGGATCATGCATAGTTGTTCCCGGCGGTTTATCAATTACGATAAAGTCGGGATGAGAAAACAGAATGTTCAACCTGATTGCCCGCGATTAGGCTAATTCTGACAACAGCGCTTTAGCGGCATCGTAATCCAGTTCGTCGATGGCGTTGGTAATTTGCTGTCGCTGCATCGGTGAAGCGGCCATGGCGTCTAACCAGCTATTAAGCTTGTCGTTGCTGATAAACTCATGGTTGTTTAGCGCGACAGTCAGTGCCTGCAGCGCAATTTTACTTTCAGGCTTTTCTTCACTGGTACTATTCGTTGCGTCATCGCCGCTGGGCAACGCGTCTATAAGGGCAATAGTCTGGTTGACCTGCTGCAATAAATCGGCAATATCATTGTTATTCACGTCAGATGCTTTGAGTTGCTGATTGATCGAGCGACTTGCTTCGAACACGGCATTGCAACCCAGGTTTCCGGAAACGCCTTTTAATGTGTGTACAAGAATTTCAGCGCCAGCAATATCCTGAGCGCTTAACAGTGCAGGAAGCCGGGTGCCGATGTCTCTGTATTCATCGGCGAACTTTCGCAACAGGCGATGGAGTAGCGCTTCGTTGCCGTTGAGTTGTCTGAGTCCAAACTCGAAATCAATAGGTTCGTTTGTTGTTGTCATAGCGCCTTTCGTTTCAACTGTGGAGTTTTGTGTAATGTATTTGTATATGGTATTCGTATTTGCTGTACACTTTTAGTTATATTTATTGTTAAAGTGCTCAACTTTAGTTTAACGTTTTCCTATCTTCAGCTACTGGCGATCATTTTCCTGGAATTACTTCATGTTGTTTAGATTCATTTTAGTCGGTTTGTGTATTTTTGTGGTGTCAGCTTGCCAGTATGCGAATAACACAACCGATTCTGCCCTTGTTGCTGTATCAAAGGCGTCGTCTGACAGTGTAGCACAGCCAGTTCACATCAATTATGAAAAATATAAACTGGCCAATGGGTTAACTGTTATTTTGCATCAGGATAAGTCTGATCCACTGGTGCACGTTGATATGACGTATCACGTTGGCTCTGCCAGAGAGTTACCGGGCAAAACCGGTTTTGCCCACTTCTTTGAACATATGATGTTTCAGGGCTCAGAAAATGTGGCCGATGAGCAGCACTTTAAAATAGTGACGGACGCAGGTGGCACCCTGAACGGCACAACCAACCGCGATCGTACGAATTACTTCCAGACCGTACCCGCGAATCAGCTGGAAAAAGTACTTTGGCTGGAAGCCGACCGAATGGGTTTTTTATTGCCTGCGGTAACGCAGGAAAAGTTTGAAATACAGCGTGAAACCGTAAAAAACGAGCGGGCCGAGCGGGTAGACAATCAACCTTATGGACGTCGCCATGAAAAAATTGCCGAGGCCCTGTATCCCGAGGGCCATCCTTATGGGTGGCTGACTATTGGTTATGTTGAAGATCTGGACAGAGTTAATGTAAACGATTTAAAAGCGTTTTTTCAGCGCTGGTATGGGCCTAACAATGCCGTACTTACCATCGGCGGCGACATCGATATAGCACAAACAAAAGCCTGGATTTCCCGGTACTTTAGTGAAATACCTGCAGGACCCGATATTCCGGCCCAAGCGCCTGGGATAGCGCAATTATCTGACAATCGCTTTGTCACGCTGGAAGACAATATTCATTTACCGTTGTTGCAAATTGTGCTGCCAACAGTACATGCCCGACATGAAGATGAAGCTGCGCTGGACGTACTGTCGAATATTCTGGGCAGTGGTAAAACGTCACTGTTTTACGAGTCGTTAGTGAAAACCGGTAAAGCCGTTCAAGCGGGCGTATCGCACCCCTGTAGCGAGCTGGCCTGCGAATTTAATCTGATGGCACTGATTTCTCCGGAGTCCGGAGAAAGTCTGGCCGGCATGTACGATACCATTCAAACCATGCTGGATACGTTTGAGTCGCGTCCGTTTGACGACGACGCACTCCTGCGGGTAAAAGCGAGTATTAAGGCGTCTACCATCTATGGATTGCAGAGCGTGAGTGGGAAGGTGTCAACAATGGCTTATAACGAAACCTTCTTTGGCAATCCGAACCTGATTAACGAGGACATTGCCCGTTATAATAACGTCACCAAAGAAGATGTTTACCGCGTGTTCCGAAAATACATCAAAGGTCAGAAAGCGGTTGTATTGAGTGTAGTGCCTCACGGTCAGTCTGCACTGGCAGCTGCGCCACAAACCTTTCAATCAGCCCCGCGTGAATTCGCAATTCAACAAGAAACCACTTCAATTGACGTTGCCAGACAAACGTCCCGGACATCGTCCGCCGGCTTTGACCGCTCCGTGGTACCAGAAGCCGGACCTGCGCCATCCGTTACCGTACCTGAGTACTGGCGCGACCGTTTAGACAACGGTATGCAAATTATCGGTGTGACCAGCGATGAGACGCCTACAGTCAGTTTTACCCTGGACATGGAAGGCGGCATGTTACTGGATCCAATGGAAAAAGCCGGGCTGTCACAAATGACAGCCATGATGATGAATGAAACGACTCAGGGCTACAGCAACGAAGCTATGTCTAATGAGCTGGCTAAACTTGGGTCCTCTATCAGCTTCACCAGTAATGGACGATACACCCAGGTATTTGTATCCAGCCTGACAGAAAACCTCGACGCCACTCTGGCTTTACTGAAAGAGAAATTATTTCGCCCTGCATTTCTTGAGTCAGATTTCGACCGATTGAAAAAGCAAGTGATTGATGGCATCAATTCCCAGGCTAAAAATCCTTCTGCGCTTGCCGAGAGAGCCACGTCGTTAGTGTTATGGGGTAAACAAAACCGTATTAGCTTGTCGCAAACCGGAACAGCAGAAACCTTACAAAACATCACACTCGACGATGTTAAACGATTTTATGCAAACTATTATGTGCCGGCTAAAAGCACCCTGGTGATGGTGGGGGATATATCGCAGGCGGCGCTGATTGACCGTTTGGCTTTTTTATCTGACTGGCAGGGCAGTGATTATACCATTCCGGGCTATGCCAGCTTCCCAGAGTATCAGTCTAACCAGATTTATCTGGTCGATGTGCCCGGGGCGACACAAAGTACGGTAAGAATGGTCTCGCGTTCTCTGCCTTATGACGCCACGGGTGACTATTTTCACGCCCAATTAATGAACTTCCCGTTGGGTGACGACTTTAACAGTCGCATCAACCAAAACCTGAGGGAAGACAAAGGATACACCTACGGCGCTTATTCTTCGTTTAACGGTGGCAAATCATTAGGGTGGTTTGAAGCGGGCGCCGAGCTTAAACAGCAATATACCGAAGCGGGTATTGTTGAGCTAATGAAAGAAATTAACCAGTATAAACAACAAGGGATAACCGAAGCAGAGCTAGCGTTTATGCAGAACGCGTTTACGTTAAGTGAAGCGCTGGAGTATGAAACGCCAATGGATAAAGCGGCTTTTCTACGCCGTTTGGTGGCGTATGATTTGCCCAGTGATTACAAGCAAACACAAAAGTCGATAATTCGAGGCATTGCCAAGCCTGAGCTCGACAAAGTGGCTAGCCGCCTGTTAAATACGCAGGATTTACAAATTATTATTGTCGGTGACAAACAAGCGTTGCAACCGCAGCTGGAAGCATTGGCGATGCCAGTTCACGATATTTCCTTTGCTGGTGGTTAGCACACTAGGCATTCGTCAAAGCAAGTGATCCAGTGACTTGTTTGAGATAACCACAGACCCACGTGAAATTCAGACAATCAGGCATTAACACTGGTGATTTATTTGATAAGATACCCGCAGAACTAACCACTCCGCAGCACGTACGCTGCGGGGGTACACCTGGATATTGACATTGCTTCCATTGACTTCAGATTTTACCTACGACCTAAATGCGTTAAGTCATTCCTCTGCCATTAATAGTATTCAAGGCATTAAACGCGGCGTAGAAAGAGAATGTCTCAGAATCAACCCCACAGGCTCGTTGGCACAAACACCCCACCCGGTGTCACTTGGCGCGGCGCTGACGCACGATAGTATTACAACTGACTACTCAGAATCCTTGTTGGAATTTATTACTCCGCCAGAAACCGACGCGAATAAAACCCTGGCGCAATTGGCTGACGTACACAAGTTTACCCTGGACAATCTGGGTGAAGAGCGCCTTTGGCCGCTTAGCATGCCGTGCTTTATTAAAAGCGAAGCTGAAATCCCGATTGCGTACTTTGGTGAGTCAAATGTCGGTAAAATGAAAAAAGCGTATCGGGTTGGTTTGCGCAACCGCTATGGCAGCATGATGCAGGTCATCGCGGGTGTGCATTTTAACTTTTCGGTACCTGACAGCCTGTGGCAATACCTGGCGGAAAAGCAAAACGTTGAACCGACTCAGGATTGGATCTCTGCACAGTATTTCAGCCTGATTAGGAATTACCGCAGAACCTGTTGGTTAATTCCTTATTTGTTTGGTGCGTCGCCGGCACTGTGCAGTTCGTTTGTCGCCGGGCGCGAACACGGTCTTGATTTTAAGCAACTGGGCAAAGGTACCTTGTACTTGCCCTATGCGACGTCACTGCGTATGAGCGGACTGGGCTACACCAGCACCGAACAGTCATCGCTGCGGATTTGTTACAACGAGCTGAATAATTACATCCGCGTGCTAAGAGAAGCGATGTATCAGCCATCGCAGCGCTATGCGGGATTTGCAGCCGGTGAGGGCGGTAACTACCAGCAGCTCAGTAAAAACGTGCTACAAATTGAAAACGAATTCTATTCCCCGATACGTCCCAAGCAGCCAACCCGCTCTATGGAAAAGCCAACTGATGCGCTGGCTACCCGTGGGGTTAGTTACATAGAAGTACGTGCGCTGGATGTTAACCCTTTCAGTGCGACAGGCATTTCCCGGGATCAAATCGATTTTCTTGACGTGTTTTTGATCAGTTGTTTGCTTATGGACAGCCCGGAGTTCACCGCAGATCGTTACAAAGAAACGGAAGTGAACTTAAACCGCATTGTATTGGAAGGACGTAAGCCTGGATTAACCTTGCTGCACAACCAACAGGAAGTCAGCATGCAGGTGTGGGCTGAGCAATTGTTTGCCAGGTTCGGCGACGTAGCGCAGTTCATGGATAACGCCTATGATGACAATCGCTATAGCCTGGCAGTTGAACGAGAGTGGCAAAAAATCACTGACCCCGATAAGACTTTTTCAGGTCGCTGGTTAAATAAATTATTAAGTGAAGGCGACAACGCGGTGGTAGGGCGAGAGTTGGCAAATAGCTATCGCAATGACATTAAAGCCTTTGAATACCGTTATAAGACGGCAGCGGACTTTGTTGAAGAGGCCACGCGTTCTCACGCTGCCCAGCAAGACATTGAGGCTGCGGACAAGGTGTCATTTGACGCATTTATCCAGGAATACTTTGCCCGTCCGCCACAAAATTAGGGCAAAAAAAATGCCTGACACGGGTCAGGCATAAAGAATTCGTTCCAGGGAAACACACATTCGGAACACTAGGTTGGACAATGTATGTACAAAAAGTTCAAACAATTTTGTATTTTTTTTTCAGGTTGGGTGGTGTTAATGCCACTGATGCTTGTGGGATGTGCCACAACGCCGCCAAAAGACATCAGTAACCTGTGTGAAATCTTCTACGAAAAAGAGGATTGGTACGACGCTGCTGAAGAGATGCGTGAAAAGTGGGGCGTACCCATTCATGTGCCTATGGCCATGATGTATCAGGAAAGCTCATTCCGACACGATGCGTTACCTCCTCGCGATTATATTCTGTTTGGCTTAATTCCCTGGGGCCGCGTGAGTTCAGCTTATGGATATTCTCAGGCTAAAACACCCACCTGGAGCGACTATATTCGTGAAACGGGTAACAGTGGTGCGGACCGCGATGATTTTGAAGATGCCATAGATTTTATGGGGTGGTTTATTAGTAAAACCCACACGGTCAATGGCATTTCGAAGTGGGACGCTTATGCGCAATACCTGAATTATCACGAAGGTTGGGGCGGCTACCGCAAGAAAACATACAATAGAAAGGCCTGGTTAAAACAAGTGGCTAAACGCGTAAAAGACCGCTCACTGCGTTATGCAAGCCAGTTGAAAACCTGCGAAGCGGACTTACAAAAAAGCTGGTTTTGGAAATTGTTTGATTGAGCCACAAGCGCTTGCAATATGAATGATGTTTGCCTACATGATGGCGACATAAATGATTTCGGCAAAAATGGCTTCGGTATAAAGGCAGAGTATAGAAAAAGAGTAAAGAAAAATCGGGCAGGCAAAATGCCTGCCCAAAGAAATGGGTATCTGCCCAAGACCGTCAATCATCAGATACCCAACAGGCACAACTACGGTAATCTAAATGATAATTATTATCAAGTTGTGATTTGGTTTTTTTTCGTTTTTTTTCGTCGTGAAATAACATAGCGATATCACAACGTGATAGTTAAACGTGTTTCATACGACTCAGTTGCCCCAAATCTCGCTATTCACTCGACATCATCAAACCATAGAAATTCGAAAGACAATTCAAGTAAGTTATTGTTTAAAATAGTTTTTTATATTCAGGCATAAACGAAACCACAACCAAAAGTGAATGTTGTTTTCCAGGTAGTGATATGTCAGAGGATGAGTATGTCAAATACATTCA
>NZ_CFIDRX010000161.1:0-9996 GCF_984433645.1 Marisediminitalea sp. | reverse complement strand
GTATCGGTAATATCAACAATGATACGCCGGTGATCAGCGGAACCTGTGATGAAATCGGCGCGACCGTGAATATCAGCGTCGTCGACGGTGACGGCACGACCCACACAGTCAGTGCCACCGTGCAATCCGATGGTACCTTCAGCGTGACCATGCCCAGCGCATTGCCAGAAGGGCTGTTAACGGTAAACGCTACGGTACTGGATGATGCGGGTAACCTGGCCACAGCAGGAACAAGCGGCCTAATCGATCTGACTGTACCGCTATTTAATCTGGATAGTCTGGGTAGTATTAATGACACAACCCCAACTATTTCAGGCACAAGCGATGAAATTGGCGCAACCGTGTCAATTACAACAACCGATGATGATGGTTCAATTCAGACCTTTGATACCACTGTTGGTAGTGATGGAAACTTTAGCATTGATATACCGCTTGACGTAGCAGAAGGGGTGTTAAATGTCAGCGCTTCTGTGTCTGATGATGCTGGTAACGTGTCCAGCGATAGCATCATTGGGTTGATTGATATAACTGCGCCATCACTCGCCTTAACTGCGTTGCCGACGTTACTGTCGCCCATAGTCTCTGGTACCACTGATACTGACATGGTAGGGCGAACCATAAATGTCGACGTGACCGCAGACATTGGAGGAATTAACCAAACAGTATCTCTGTCGACTACGGTACTGGCTGATGGAAGTTGGTCAACCGGGCCGATAGCGTCGCTGGGCGTTGGACCTGTTTCTGTATCTGTGTATATCGCGGATGAGGCAGGGAATATAGCGACAGTGTCTCAATCTGGAACGGTGTCGTTGTCGAGTGGTGGCTCTGGCAGTCCATTACTTGGTACTGATTCCGCGTCAGATTCAGCGCAAAGTGATGCTGACGCTAAGCTGCTCAACTTGATCAACGATCTAAACAAACCTACGGATATATGACAAAAAAAGACGGTGCATAGAATGCACCGTCTTTTCTCTCTCAGAGCTTCTTTTTAGGCACTGTAGTCAGATACCGGCAACTCCAGAATGAATTGGGCACCGCTAGTGGTGTTGGTATCGTAATACAAGTCACCCGCTAATTTTTGCTGCGCTAGTTCTTTCGCTATGGACATACCCAAACCACTTCCATCCTCTCCTCTACGCGTGGTAAAAAATTGTTGGAATATCAGTGGTTGGTGCGCTTTGGGTATACCTACACCATTGTCGCTATAAATGACCTTGAGGACTTGCCGCTGCTCGTCGTATTCACTTGTGATAGTAATCGCAGGTGCTTCAATGTCTTTGAACGCGTGTTTAACCGAGTTGAAAAATAAGTTTGTCATAATTTGCGACAAAGCGCCCGGTACACTCTCCGTCGTCGCCGATTGAGGCAGGTTAATATCCAGCTGAACGCCATGGCGTTTTAGCTCAGGGCCCAGGCTGGTAGCCAGACCTTTTATTCGCTCAGTGATATTAAATTTAATGGTGTCCTGAGCGCCTTGATCGACAGCCGTTTTCTTGAAGCTGTTTACCAGTTCCACCGCTCTTTTTATGTTGAACTCAAGCAAGGTGCAGACTTCAGCACAACTGGCCATAAAGTCTTTAAACGAGGTTTCAGTCAATGTTCCACTGCTAAATTGTTCATTCAGCGCACTAACTTCGTCAGTAAGGTGGGACAGGCCAGTTACGGCAACCCCTAACGGTGTGTTTATTTCATGAGTCACTGATGCAACAATGCCACCCAACATCGCCAGTTGTTCGTTTTTGACAACTTGCTGCTTCATTTCCCGGAGTAATTTGATGTAATCCTGGTTTTGCTTTGCAATGGCGCAATGCAAGAACACCCTGGCTAATTTTTGTAATGGCAAGGGATCAAAATCGGCGGGCAGGCCTGGTTCACATATAAACATACAAAGTATGTCTTCATTGTGATCAGATACCAACGTACAGCCGGATTTTGTTTTGAACAGTAGATGCTTCTCAAGCACCTCGCTGTCAGGCACCTGATTAGGGCTGGAAAATCCGGAGACTGATTGTTCGGTGATTAATTTGGTAAACGAGGGGGCAAGCGACAATGGAAGTAAGGTATCCAAATAACAGCTTTCATCCGTACATCGGTAAACAGGATGCACGGAAGCGTCCATACGGCCCAGCCAAATACTAAATGCGTTGGTCTTCGTCGCATCACTAATAATAGAGGCAATTTCCCGAGCGCAAAAGTCGGTGTCGCCCATTTTTACTTCTGCGCTCAGAGCCAGTTCTACAATACGCGATTGAACATCCATTATTCTTCTCCTGCGTCTGGGAATGCCTCTCTGATTTTCCAGAAGTCGTCGAAGTTGTTAAGCAATAAGTCCACTAACTTGGGCTCAAAGTGCTTCCCTCGTTCCTCTTCAAGGATGGCTTTAATTTTGTCTGTGCTCCAGGGTTCCTTGTAACAGCGCCTTGAACCCAGCGCATCAAAAACGTCAGCCAAAGCGGTAATACGCCCAGCAATGGGAATATCTTCTCCTGCGGTACCGTTGGGGTAACCGGCCCCATCCCAGCGTTCATGGTGAGTGCGGCATATTTCGGCTGCCATTTGTAATATTGGCTTTTTGGAGTTGCGAAGAATTTCATAGCCAATTTGCGCATGTGTCTTCATCTGGTCCCACTCTTCAGGCTCGAGCTTTCCAGGCTTATGCAGAATACCATCAGGGATAGCTACTTTGCCCAAATCATGAAGGGGAGCTCCGCGTTTGATCATTAATGCATCGTGTTCACTTAATCCGTAGAGTTCTGCGAGCTTATAGCTTATCAGCGAAACGCGCTTAACATGTGCACCTGTCTCTTTACTGCGCATCTCAACAGCGTCGCCCAGTAGGTAAACTAATTCACGCTGCGTTTCAATGACCTCTTCGCTCATTAACAGGTTGTCGTATGCCAGTGCCACGTTGATGCAATATATTTCCAGAAACTCCTGCTGACCTTGGGTTAAATCTCCCTGGGTATCAATGTACAGGAGGTTTTCATTGCCCTTATCTGTTTGCAGATAAAAAATGAAGCCGTCTTCCGAATGAAATGAGCGCTTCAGCGTTAAGGCTTTTAAAAATTTAGCCTGAACACTCTCCGGTAAATCAGACAGCGCTGCGATTTCCGGATCCGTACTTAACTGCCCGGTAGACGCCAGTATACGCCCGTTACTTCGGATCGCATCAGAGCTGGAACCTGTCGACCAGTAGATGGCACTTGAGTCGATTTGCAGGATGTTCATGATTTCTTTAAGCACTGCTGTTGCGAACGCATTTAGTGAGTTTGAACGCAACATATTTCCTGTGCTTTCGATGACCTGCCGCAGACCTTTGCGGTGTGACTCGATGGTACTGATATCCCGGTATGAGCGCAGACCGCTGTACATGAGTGTTTTGAGCTTTTGGCTGGTAAGTTCGGTCTTTTCCTTGTAATCATTGATGTCGTATTTCTCAATGACTTCATGTTCTGGTGCTTGTCCAGGCTGGCCTGTACGGAGAACCAGTCTACAGAGATTATTATTCAGTTCTTTGCGGACCCAGTGCACTAGGTCTAAACCTGCATGGTCGTTTTCCATCACTACATCGACCAGCGCTAGTGCAATGTCCGGATGTTGTTGGAAGACTTCCTTTGCTTCTGCAGCTGAATAGGCATGCAAATATTGAATTTTTTTGCCTTCGAAACGAAAACGCTTCAGTGTTAATTCGGTTACCCTGTGAACTTCAGCCTCGTCATCTATAATGAGTACAGTGTATTCAGGTTGTTCAACTTGTTGTTCTTCGGTGTTTTGCGTTGTGTTAGCCTGTTTTGCAAATAACGGATTCATGGGTTACAGACCTTTATTGTTAGTTTAAATCGTGCAAAAGAAATGAAATGCAAAAGCCTTCATCAGGCACGCTGTCGTAATGCACATCACTCTCGAGTTTACTTTTTACTAAATTATAGACCACGCTCAGGCCAAGCCCTGCGTTGCCGGCACCTCGCTTCGTTGTAAAGAAGGGCTCAAACACTTTCTTCAAATCCTGTTCATTAACGCCGATACCGTTGTCGCAAAACATAAATTCGTAGGCATCACCAGAAGGTGTCAGTGTGATGGTAATTTCACATTGTTGTTGCCCTGGTTTCATTGCGTGAATCAAGGTATTGGAGGTGAGGTACGACAAGATTTGGGTAATAACGGTGGGGTATGTTTTTATACGGGCAGACGACGGCAACTGCGTTTCAAACTGTATTTTACTGTTGTCTGAATTGATTCGGTAAGCCGCAACATAGTCATTGATCAGCGTAGTTACGTCGACCTCCTCAAGTTGGCTGGCGTCATCTGAGTTCAGAACAGCTACTCGCTTGAAGCTGGCGACGAGCTTGGACGCCCGTTGCATATTCTTAATTGACAGGTCGGTGATGTCTTTCGCCGTAGACAGAAAGTCCTCGAACTTGTCTGAATCCAATACGCCGTTTTTGAAATCCATATCAAGTTCAGCCAATAGCTCTTTCATGTGGGAGCTGCTGGTAATGCTGATCCCCAAAGGTGTGTTAACCTCGTGGGATATACCCGCTACCAAGCCACCCATTGCGTTGATTTTTTCAGACTCAATGATCTTTTCCTGCGCGAACTTGAGTTGTTCAATGGCTTCAGACTTTTCATTGTGCATGCGGGAAAGACGCAAAGAATATTTGTGCATTGAAAAAATAAAAAACGCGATCACTGCTGATAGCAGCGGAATTATAAGATACCAGTATTGTCCCGGGCTGAATTGACGACGTACCGTGATTTCCCAGTTTCGGTCAAAGAAATTCAGTGTGCTGGTATAGCTGTCTAAAGACACGTTTTTATTTATGATATGGTCGTAAATGAGTACGCGCTTGTCGTCAATAGTCTCGTGCAGAACAAAGTCTTCTGCTATTTCGTTATCAAGCACCAGCCTGAATGCCTTTTCAAAGTCGAATAGCAGTAGCAAGATGCCTTCACTACCGTGCATGCGATAAAACACGCCAATTAAGTTGCGGTCAATTTCTTTGAATATGGGCGTTGTCGCTGTCTTACCGACTTCGAGGTTACTTAGCATTTGAAGCTGCGTTGCATCATAAATGGCTTGTTCAGCCGTTGCATTGGAAATTCCCGCGGCCTCCCAAAATTGGGCTTCTTTGGCTCCCCCGTTAAATATTTCATTGTCGAAGTAAGCGACACCCGTTAAGGCTTTGTAGTGTTCGAATAATACCGTGGTATAGTCCGAAAATTCCTCTTTCGACACTTTATTGGAGGCGGCGTAAAAGCTCTCAATCGACTGAACAGGGTAGGACAGTGTCGATAACTCTTCCTGGGTTAACAATAAAAACTGTTTTACCGGAGTAATAAAGTTGAGTTGTTTATCTTGCTCTATTAATGCGCTAGCGATGTAAATAGCGCTTAATACCAAGAGGGCAGATGCCACCAATACATATTTCAGTGAGCTCATAAAACCAGTCAAAACAAGTTAGTTACATTAACTGTAATACAAAATCGAAATATTGCGTGCTTTCCTGCAAAAACATCGACCAAAGCTAAAATTGCCTGGGCTTCATGACAGATGACGCGGCGAAATTTCTCGTACTCTTAGGGAATATGAAGTGTGGCTGAGTGCCGGAATAAGGCGCGGGCAGAACCCGCGCTTCAAAGCTAAGAGCAGAGGCAGTGATTAGTTAAACTTGTTGAACAAGCTTTCCAAATCAAGGCCTTGATGACCTAACATGTCGCGTAATCGACGCAGGCCTTCTACCTGAATTTGTCTTACGCGTTCTCGAGTCAGTCCGATTTCTGCGCCAACGTCTTCAAGGGTTGAAGGTTCATACCCCATCAAGCCGAAGCGACGTGCAAGCACTTCCCGCTGTTTGGCACTGAGCTCCTGCAACCAGCCAACAATACTATTTTTTATATTGTTATCCTGGAGCTGCTCTTCCGGACTTGTCTCGTTGTCGTCAGCCAGTATGTCTAACAATGCCTTGTCATTTTCACCGCCAATTGGCGTGTCTACTGAACTGATTCGTTCGTTCAGACGCAGCATTTTACTGACTTCATCAATGGGCTTATCTAGATAAACCGCAATGTCTTCGGCGGTAGGCTCGTGGTCTAACTGTTGTGCTAGTTCACGGGCGGCGCGCAAATAAACATTTAGCTCTTTCACTACGTGAATAGGTAGCCGTATCGTGCGCGTTTGATTCATGATCGCGCGTTCGATTGTCTGACGAATCCACCAGGTGGCATAGGTTGAAAATCTGAATCCGCGTTCTGGATCAAACTTTTCGACCGCCCGGATAAGTCCTAAGTTACCTTCTTCAATCAGGTCGAGCAGTGCAAGGCCGCGATTGTTGTAACGGCGGGCAATTTTAACTACCAACCGAAGGTTACTTACAATCATTCGTTTACGGGACGCTTCACAACCTTTCAGCGCGCGTCGGGCAAAGTGAACTTCTTCCTCTGCAGTCAGCAATGGCGAATAGCCAATCTCGCTTAGGTAAAGCTGAGTTGCGTCTAAGTTTTTTGCAACTTCCTCTTGGTTTAACCAAGTATCTGCTTGGTTATCGTCGTTTTCTTCAGTGAACTCATTCTTGGCCTGTTCAGCCATATCAATGTTTTCAAGTTCGTCTCGGGGTGTAGCTTCGATGACAGCGTTATTTTGTTGACCCACAACTGTATCTCCTGCGTTATGTTACCTTTCGACGTTCTCCTGGTTCCTCAGTATTATTATTATTTATTGTTATTATTATGGTTGCTTTGGCAGATACTTCAGAGGGTCCAACGACTTTCCTCTATACCTGATCTCAAAATGTAATTTGTTCGTGGTAGTGCCGGAGCTTCCTACCTTGCCAATGACATCACCGGCCTTTACCCAATCCCGTTCGCTGACAACGATAGACTCGTTGTGTGCATAGGCACTTAAAAACGATTCGGTGTGTTTTATTATTATTAGATTTCCGTAACCGCGAAGTGCGTTGCCTGAGTAAACGACTTTTCCTGCCGCAGCGGCTACAACGTCACTACCTTTAGGTGCGAATATATCTATACCGTTTACACCTGCTTCTGCGCCATTTTGCGTTTGTTCAAACTTCCCGTTGGCTGGCCATTGCCAATGCTCAACGCGTTTGGGAAACGTGTTAACCAGCTTGTTATTTGTTTGCTTTTTAGCTTGTGTTACAGGCTTGTTAACATTTGGTTCACAATCACAATACGCCTGGCTCTCTTTAGGGTCAATAGACATTTTTGTGTTTTTTTCTCTGGTCGTACCAGTCGATTTTTTGACGTTAGACAAAGGGTTAAGATCGTTTAGAGTAGCCTGTAAATGGAGTGATTGACCTGGGTAAATGACGTAAGGCGGCGTTAATTTATTCCATTTGGCGATGTCCCGATAGTCATTTCCTGTGTACCACGCAATGGCAAATAAGGTATCGCCAGACTGCACGGTGTAAGACGTTTGTTGTGGGGTGTCAGGCAGCTCGTGCTGGCTGTTTAATACAACCAATGGGGCAGGTCTTGAAGGATTACTACAGCCCGCTAGAAAAAGACTTAGCGTTAAAATAGAGACGACGGCGCGCGAAAAAGACCTCAACGCAATAGTAAATAAGCGACAATGGCTAACATGATGACTGCCCATCCTATGACCTCAACATATTTACGTAGTTCCTGTTCCATTCTGGCGCCACCCCAACGCATCAGGCCTGCTACCAGGTAGAAACGCGCACCTCTGCCTACTGCTGATGCAATGAGAAAAGGTAAAAATGCCATCTGCAAAAAACCAGCGCTAATGGTAAATATTTTATAGGGGATCGGAGAAAAGCCGGCAATAAATACTACCCAGACACCGTATTGTTCGAACCAGCCCATTGCCGTTTCCAACTTGTGTGTATAACCTGCAGACTCAATAAAGGGCTGTAGCCAGTTTTCAAAGGCTAAATACCCCAGAAAATACCCTGCTATTCCGCCAAGAATGGACGCAAGCGTGGTAAGCATGGCGAAATGCCAGGCTTTGTCTGGTCGCGATAGCGACATAGGGGCGAGCATCACATCCGGGGGAACCGGAAATATCACCGATTCGGCGAAACTCAGACCTGCCAGATAGCGGCTCGCCCACGGGTGCTTGGCCCAACGCAGAGCCAGATCGTAACACGGTTGAAATAGCTTCAAAGTAGCGCTCCTGCTACTAAGGGTACAAAACGTACCGCTTCTATGGTTTGTTCTTCAAGTTGCCCATCGATTTTATCGATACACAGTAACTGTTGGTGATCGTCACCTACCGGAATAACCAGTCGACCCCCTTCGTTTAGCTGGTTTGTCAGGGCTTCAGGCACACTGGTGGCTGCAGCAGTAACAATGATTCGGTCATAAGGCCCTTTGCTCTCCCAGCCTTGCCAGCCATCACCGTGTTTCATTTTTACATTGTGCAAATCCAGCTGATTCATTCGGCGCTTAGCCTGAAACTGTAACGCTTTTATGCGTTCGACGGAAAATACCTGTGGGAATAACAGCGCCAGTATTGCCGTTTGGTAGCCAGAGCCAGTGCCAATTTCCAGCACATTTTTAGCAGGTGAAGATGCTGCCAGCAGCAACTCACTCATTTTAGCGACGATGTAAGGTTGAGAAATCGTCTGTCCCTGACCAATGGGCAATGCCGTGTTTTGATAGGCTTTGTGTTTTAATGCGTCCGGGATGAAAATTTCCCGGGGAACACTGGCCACGGCATTTAGCACGCGCTGATTGCTAACCCCTTCATCACACAGTAGTTGTGCTAGTACTTCGCCTTTTCTTGTTGTTCTCATTTGGTTGTTGTCTTTGTTGAGTGTTGCTGCACTGGCACATGCTTAATTACATTGCCAGCCACTTCTCCATGTCTTCAATACTGTCTCTGGCTGTCATATCCACACTTAACGGCGTCACCGAGCAAAAGCCGTTAGCAACAGCGTGAAAATCAGTGCCTGGACCAGCGTCTTGTTCCGCGCCAGCGGGGCCATACCAGTAAATTTCGCGGCCGAATGGGTCCTTGGCTTTTACCATGCCTTCTGCACGGTGGCGTCTGCCCTGACGGGTAATTTTAACCCCTGCCAGTTCTGAGTAGGGAATATCCGGAACGTTGACGTTCAGGATCTGGTTGGCAGCCAAAGGGTGGCTTTGAAGTTTTGTGATTATCTCCGTTACTACCCGTGCGGCGGTTTCGAAATGTTTGCCTTCGTGGCTACACAATGAAACAGCAATAGCCGGCAGCCCCATGTAGCGACCTTCTGTTGCGGCGGCCACCGTTCCAGAATAAATGACATCGTCACCTAAATTGGCGCCGTGATTGATACCGGACACCACTAATTCGGGATCTTCTTCCAGAAAACAGTTTAATCCAAGGTGAACGCAATCAGATGGCGTGCCGTTGACAGCATAAAACCCGCTGTCCATTTGCTGAATTCTCAGTGGTTGATGCAGTGACAACGCATTACTGGCGCCGCTGCAATTTCGATCCGGGGCGATGACAGTGACATCGTGAGATGCTTGCAATGCACCGTGCATAACGGCAATGCCTTTTGCAAACACACTGTCGTCGTTACTCAATAGAATTTTCATAGTCGCTCTGGTTAATTGAAAGGCTAAGCAGCGGTGTAGCCGCTTTAACTGCCTAATTCCGTTATCAATGCACACTCGCGCAGAATCGATGTCGCAAAGCATCCCGGGGGCAGGAAAAACCGTACGGTTAATGTATCACCTTGGGCTTCGCATTCAAGCTGTCGGGGCCAAATAATTGCAGCGCGGCGCTCCATTTTTAATCCTTCCCCGGCCAGAAAGGCGGAGACCTCAGTAAATGGTTCGAATAACGCCTGTTCAAATTGTTCAGCTTCGAGTCGTGAACCAAGCTCTCCTTTGCCCCACAGCGGTATGGTGGTGGATATATCTTTCTCGGCCAATCGTTCGGTCAGTGTGGTATCGACATCATCAGTCACAAAGATACTATTAGAACCTGTCAGATTGATGACATCACCCGGCATAAAAGTAGCCAGT
>NZ_CFIDRX010000160.1:0-10017 GCF_984433645.1 Marisediminitalea sp. | reverse complement strand
TGAACTGAATAGGGTAGTTGGCCAGCACGGTGTCCAGGCTGCCGAACTTCGGACTAAAGCCCATGGACTGTAAATCAATGAAGCCCGTTCCCTGGCCAACGTCCGGTACAGAACATTGAGGATCGCTTTGATTTGATGTCATTGCGAATGAAGCAGATGACGTGCTGGCAGTTTGAGTCACATCCCAAGTGATTGTGTTGTCTTGTATCAATCCGCCATCATCGACACTGCTTGTTACCACGGACGTGCCATCCGGCACAGTAACACTCACCTGATAATCACGGTTTTCATTAGTCAAATTTGGCTTAATTGTAACCGCGTAAGACGCAGTGTCTCCTGGTGCAACACGGCCAGATGATGTAGCTGCGAGTGTAACGTCATTTTCGCCACGGACCAGGTCAACCGGAATTGTGCCTAAGTTACTTGGATTATCTGCATCGCTGCCTACGGTGATGGCACCAAAGTAACGGTCTCCCTCAAGGCTGTCAGACAGTTGCCAGCTCACGCGCATATCAAAAGGTTCACGTAATGCGGCGCTGCCCGGACCGTCTACTTGTAACGACCCTTCATCCACAGCAGTGACAACCGCATATTCCAGCACAAAGTCGTCTGTAGCGCGGCTCGACCCTGTATAGTTTTGCACAAATACATAGTAGCTACCCGCCTGCGGGTTAGTTATGTTGATATATTCATCCCAACTGAACCCGGTGCTTGAAGCAATGATTTCAGACGTTGAAATCAGCTCATCGTTATTCAAATCAAGCACAATGAACATGTCCAAATCCGGGGCCGTGGATTCACTGATGTAGGCGACAAGTCGGTCGGTATTTTCAGCGACGTCAATGACTTCAAAATAGACACCGTCTTCAACGTCATCCAAAAATGCTTCGGGATCAGAGTCTTCGGCAATAGATTCATTCACTGCAGTTGGCTGTACTAGGCCTGACGTGCGCGCGGTGAAGTCTGTGATTTCAATGGCTACCAGATCTTTTATCAGCAATGAATCTGCATTGCGGTAGCTTGTTTGGTCTATTTCATCAGGGAAATTACCGTTCGAAGCCACAACCGCAATGGGCAAGTGTAAGTCAGGTGAACTGGCTGACGTTAATACTGCTTTTGCATATTCCCAATCGCCGTCATTGGCATTCCAGGTGTTTGCGGTAAACGTGACGGTTTGAGACTGCCCGGCAGCGAGTGTAAATGATGCAGGGGAGGCTGTAATTTCAAGCCCGCTGTTCATGGCGTCGCCTGTAACGGTCCAGCTACCGGCCTTCGTTGCGGTAAATGTGCGTTGCCAGGTACATTCAATAAGGCAATTGTTGTCAACCAGCGCAGGCATATTCAGCGTCTTGGGATCACCTCCTATGTCAGGATCCGCCGCTTCGTAATTTGCCTGGGTTTCCTCAACAATTAATCCTGCATTGACTGCCTTATCTACCTGAATTCGCCCTGACCCCATGTCGAGCCAGTTAGCATCATCCAAGGTGCCTTCAACTCGCAGCTCGGGCGTTGCTGTCATCATTAATGCAGAACGAATCGCGTCTGCGCTCCAGGTAGGATTAACCTGACGAACCAACGCGGCAGCGCCGGCTACGTGCGGAGAGGCCATGGAAGTGCCGTCCAGGTAAGCATAATCGGCGGGTGCAGGGCCCGTGGTTTCATGCCCATAATGCTCATCAGAATAAGCCGCGTAGACCTGCACGCCCGGTGCACTTATCATTGGCAATAAGGTACTGATTTCTGTGTTTGGTCCGCGAGATGAGAAGCTGGCTACGGTATCCAGTGCATCCTGATCTATCGACAAATCGCCCGATGTTGTTGAAATAGTTGCTCGGTGCCCGCTGCCCGACGCCAGCCAGGTGCGCAATTGATTCCCGGCTGCAACATTAACGTGAATACCAGGGATCACGTATACATCGCCAACCAGATTGTCGGTATCTGCAGAAACATTGGCCAGGATGTAGCCACCAGCGCCGCCGTCAGCCACGTTTTTCGCCTTTTGAACCCGGGCTATCTCACCACGATCACACAGCACGATTTCGCCATTAAACGTACCTGCCGGAAATGGTTCAAGACACTGCGCAGAGTCACCATCCGGGTCATTGGGGTTAGTGAAATCGCCGGCGTAAACGACATTCGCGGTAATGCCTGCAGTATTACTTTGTCCGTTGATTGTTGAGGGCAGTGACACACCCCCCGTGAAACTGGACAAAGTTTTGCTGTAGTCGATAATTCTGCCGTGGTCGGTTGCTGCGACCGGCGTTATCCAGGGCGCAAACTTATCGCTGGTCGACACGCCCGGACCGTCGTTACCGGCTGAATGCGCAACAAAAATCCCGGCATTATTGGCCGACAACCATGCCTCACTCAGTGCGTCGCCCCAGACAGCCTCGCCACCTGAAATCGAATAGTTAATGACATCGACAATTCCGGTTGAAATCGCATCATCGATTGCACTGATCGCCAGGCTGTAATAACAACCGGTATATTCATCATCGGATTCACCGGGCAAACAGGTTTGGAATGAAATGATATTGGCGTGTGGTGCCATGCCCGACATTTGGTCAAACGTGAATTCACCGGGGTAACCGTCGCTAACTTCTTCGTCAAATGCCAGTCCATAAACCGGCACGTCATACAATATATTCCCCGCGGCGGTGCCGGCAACATGTGAACCGTGACCATTGTAGTCTTCGCCGTTTCTGCCTAATCCAACCGGAAAGATATCTGTGTCGGCATACTGATTGGTGATGAGTGCGTAACTGTATACGCCGATCAGCTTGTCATTGCATAAACTGGGAAAATCGCCATCACAGTCACCCAGATAATTTCCGCTTCCCAATGGGTTAGTGTGGGTGTATCCGTCGCCACCTGTTGCGGCAAAGGAGGGGTGATCCGTGTTAATGCCGGTGTCGAATACCGCGACAACCGTACCTTCACCCATTGCATTTAAGCCGCTGTCCGCAGTGCCTGCCCAGACTTGTTGCGCGCCGGTCAGTGCAATGCTGGTATCTGTATTTAGCTTGAGTTTTCTGTCACTTTCTACTGCTTTTACGCCACTAATATTGCGAATTGCCTCTGCTTCTGCGGCAGTGAGGTTAATTACCATGCCGTTAATGGCATATTGAAACTGTTTTAGTGGTGTCGCAGTGCCGGTCACGGTTGATATGCGATTCAACGCTTTGGATTGCTGCGTTCTGAGGTACTTTCGGTATGCAGTTACTTCTCGTTTGTTTGCCTTTATCCGATTCAACGCAGACTGTGTTGATGAGGTCGGCATTGTAGCTTCAAATCCGCTGATTCCCCCTGAGTACTGAGCAATTGAAGGATCTGTTAACCTGATAATATAGGGAGTTTTCTCCGTTGTTTTACTTTCGTTATTTTGCGTTTGGGAGATGGCCAGATCAACTGACTTATTAACGGTGGCAGGTTCAACCGCCTGATTTTCAGCAAATACTGCACCCGTAAGTAACAGTCCTGATACGACCAGAGGCACAGGGGATAATGGCTTCACTTATACTACTCCATTGTGGTTGCCGGAGTTTCTGTCGGCTTTTTATAGGGGTTTTTATAGGTTTTTAACACATCACAATAACTTGTGTCATACGCTTTTACGAATCTTTGTATACAGACCGATCAAGTCACACAAAGATTACGACCCTTTGTGTGTATACGTTATTTTAGCAGGCAATTAACCTTCAATTTACATTGCGGCGAAAAGTAGAATATCTATCACGTTTCAGTGCATGCGAAGAAATGTTTATCCTCACGCTCAAGTAAACTAATTGTTAAATTAGACGGACGCTCCTGTGGGACCTGTTCTACGATAGATATAGGTTAAGAGTCCCATTAGAGGAAGCCAATGAACGACAGAAATCACCTCGACCATGTTGCATTAACGCACGAGGTTAAGATCATTGAAAACGGGCTGCTGGAAATCCCCATGCTGGCCATTCTCGATCCAGACGGCAATATTTATCCCGGTGCTACAGCACCCGATATCGACAAAGCGCTGGCCGAAAAGATATACCACACCATGGTGTACACCCGACTGCTGGATGAGCGTATGGTTGCTGCACAACGTCAGGGACGTATCAGTTTCTACCTCGCCAGCACAGGCGAAGAGGCTGCTGCGGTTGCCAGTGCTGCAGCCTTGTCTGAAAACGACATGATCATGAGTCAGTACCGCGAGCAGGGCGCGCTGGCTTTTCGTGGTTATACTACCGACCAGTTTATGAATCAGATGTTTTCTAATCGTCTGGATCCAAACAAAGGCCGCCAGATGCCTATCCACTACGGTGACAAGGCGCTCAACTTTATGACCATTTCCTCACCGCTGGGAACGCAAATCCCGCAGGCTGCCGGTTATGCCTACGGTCAGAAGTTAGCAGGCAAAGACGCGGTAACGATATGTTACTTCGGCGAGGGTGCCGCCTCAGAAGGGGATTTCCATGCCGGTGTAAACATGGCTGCGGTACTCAATTGCCCCGTTATCTTCTTCTGTCGTAATAATGGCTATGCAATCTCAACCCCAGCAGCGGAGCAATTTGCCGGTGACGGTATTGCATCACGAGGCATTGGTTACGGGGTCAGGACCATACGTGTCGACGGTAACGACCCATTAGCGGTTTACAGCGCCACAAAGCAAGCCCGTGCAATGGCTTTGGAAACCAATCAACCGGTATTAATTGAAGCCATGACATATCGACTGGCTGCACACTCAACGTCCGATGACCCCAGTGGCTACCGGTCTAAAAATGAAGAAGACAAGTGGCGACTCAAAGATCCACTGACTCGGTTCAAGCAATGGTTACTGAGTAAAGCGTGGCTGGACGAAGCGGCGACCGAACAATTCATGCAACAAACCCGCAGCGACATTCTGGCGGCACTGAAAACCTCTGAACAGGTTGCAGTCAACCCGCTGGCTGACATCGTAGAAGATGTATATGCCGAAGTCCCCTGGCATTTAAAGGAGCAGCGTGATGCATTAATCGCTCACGTGAAAAAGTATCCTTCAAAGTACCCTAAAACGTCAGGAGATTTATAAGCATGGCAAAATTAAACTTACTACAAGCCATCAATCAGGCGCTTATCACTGCCATGACAGAAGATGAAAAGGCCGTAGTGTTTGGCGAAGATGTCGGCTACTTCGGCGGCGTATTTCGCGCAACCAGTAATCTGCAGGAAAAATTTGGTAAAGCGCGTTGTTTTAACACACCACTTACTGAACAGGGCATTATTGGCTTTGCCAACGGTCTGGCCTCTCAGGGCTCTACCCCGATTGCTGAAATTCAGTTTGGTGACTACATTTTTCCCGCGTTCGACCAGATCGTGAATGAAACTGCCAAGTTTCGGTATCGCTCCGGGGGACAGTTTACCTGTGGTTCACTGACTATTCGTACGCCTTACGGTGGCGGAATTTCAGGTGGTTTATATCACTCGCAATCACCAGAGGCCTTTTTCAGTCATGTACCAGGATTGAAAGTAGTGGTGCCGAGAGATCCGTATCAGGCTAAAGGTTTATTGCTGGCTGCCATTCGCGACGACAACCCTGTGTTGTTTATGGAACCCAAACGTTTATATCGTGCATCTGTGTGTGATGTGCCGGAAGAAGATTACACCATTCCATTGGGTAAAGCGGAGGTAGTTCAGGAAGGTAACGACATTACCTTGCTGGCCTGGGGCGCTCAGGTGGAAACAATTAAGAAAGCTGCGGACATGGCGCTTGAAGACGGCGTGTCATGCGAAATCATTGACCTGCGCAGTATTTTACCCTGGGATGCGCAAACAGTGGCTGAATCTGTTATGAAAACAGGACGCTTGCTAATCAACCATGAAGCACCAATTACGTCTGGTTTTGGTAGTGAAATCGCTGCGCGCATTCAGGAACAATGTTTCCTGTATCTTGAAGCGCCGATCATTCGCGTTTGTGGTTTAGACACGCCGTATCCTCTGGCACATGAAAAAGAATACATGCCAGATGAATTTAAAACCTATGAAGCCATTAAGCGCGCTTTGAACTACTGAGGGACAAAACATGACAGATTTTATTTTGCCCGATATTGGTGAAGGCGTTGTGGAATGCGAACTGCTTGAATGGCTGGTTAAAGAAGGCGACCGGGTAGAAGAAGATCAGCCAGTTGCCGAAGTCATGACCGATAAAGCAACGGTCCAAATCCCTTCCATGCATGCGGGTGTGATCACTAAATTGTTTTATCAGGCCGGTGAAATTGCCAAAGTACATGAACCGCTGTTTGCCATGGCTCGTGATGGTGAAGCCGATGCACAGGTTACAGAACAAACCAACGCCCAAGCAAACGAGCAGACACCAGTTCCGTCAGTTGAACAAAAACCTGCAGATACCGAGTCTGCTGCCAACGAAACCTTTATCTTACCGGACATCGGTGAAGGTATTGTTGAGTGTGAAATTGTTAAATGGCACCTAAACGAAGGCGACAGTATGCAGGAAGACGATGTTGTCGTTGAAGTCATGACCGACAAAGCCGTCGTTGAAATTCCAGCCAAATATGCCGGGACAATGACCAAACGGTATCATCAGGAAGGTGAGATAGCCAAAGTACATGAGCCTTTATTCGACATGCATGTAGCGGGCAGAACACCTTCTGCATCTGCCGCTGCAACCGCCTCTGTTGCTGAAGTAAAACAAACGCCGGTTAACAGCACGGTAGATTCCGGCAATTCTCAGACGCCTGCTACCCAAAATGATTATAAGCCTGCTCATGGCTTCGAAGAGGGAAGTGAAGCCCCGCAGAAGACCATTGCGGGTAAGGTACCTGCAAGCCCTGCGGTCCGCCGTTTGGCGCGCGAAAAAGGCATCGACTTAAAACAGGTCAACGCGTCTGGTAAGAAAGGTCGCGTGTTGAAGAAAGACATTCTGGCAGCAGTTGAAAAACAAACGGCACCTGTGTCAACGCCAACAAAACAAACCCCATCGGCACAGGGCTCTGCAGACGTTAACCGTGTGCCACTCACGCCGGTGCAGCGCGCTATGGCGAAACAGATGACCCGTTCTGTAAGCACGATTCCGCATTTCACTGTGTCGGAAGAGCTAAACATGCAGGCGTTAATTGATTTGAAACGCGCACTGGCCGATACGTTTGCTAAACAGGATATCAAACTGACATTCATGCCTTTCTTTATTAAGGCGTTGTCTCTTGCCATGCAGGCGTATCCGATATTTAACGCCCGATTAAGTGACGATGAATCTGCGCTGGAATACATCGCGGACCACAATATTGGTTTTGCAGTAGACAGCCCGATTGGTCTGTTGGTACCCAATATTAAAGGGGTACAAAACCTGAGTGTGATGGACATAGCAGCACAGATGCAAGACATCGTTCAATCTGCACGAGCAGGTAAACTTTCATCTGATCAGCTAAAAGGCGGCACTATCAGTATTTCTAATGTAGGTGTGCTGGGTGGTACAACAGCGACGCCCATTATTAACCATCCTGAACTGGCCATTGTGGCGTTGGGTAAAATGCAAACGCTGCCCCGATTTGATGAACAGGGTAACGTTGTCAGCGCATCGATTATGCACCTTAGTTGGTCTGCAGACCACCGCGTTATCGATGGGGCAACGATGGTCAGATTTAATAATCTGTGGTGCGAGTACCTGAGTGAGCCGCTAAAAATGCTGAGTCAGCTTCGTTAGTTTATCGTTGTCACCGACAGGCTCTCGGCGATACAATCACTGTATAACGTCAGCGGAAGTTTAGCTGGCACAGTATTGCGGCATTCAGCGAACGTTGTTTGCCGCCTTATCATCATGAGAGCCCGAATTTGTTAAGTTACCTTCACGGTTATCACGCCGGCAATCACGCAGACCTTATCAAGCACGCAGTGTGGTTGGCGGTATTAGACCGTCTGCATCAAAAAGCAAAACCCTTTACCCTTATTGACACCCACGCTGGTGCAGGTTGTTACCCCTTGACGGGCGAACAAGCCCAGAAGACCCAGGAGTACAAAAGTGGTGTCGCTTTACTGCAGGGCTGGCAACCCGTTCATCCCGTCTTACAGCGATACCTTCAGGTATTAAAAGGGTTTTCGGAACGTCACCAGTATCCGGGGTCACCTCTTATATCCGTGTCACAACTGCGCGATGCGGATCATTTGCACCTCATGGAATTGCACCCGGGAGAACACGAACGGTTACGCACTGCCATTAAGCAAAATCGTGGAAACGGCCATACTCATGTACATCATCGCGACGGGTTTGAAGGCGCTATCTCGTTATGTCCTCCTAAACCCAACCGTGGCGCTATCCTGATTGACCCGCCATACGAACAGCGAAAAGAGTACGATGCGGTTATTACTGCTGTTAAGCAACTACTCAAACGCTGGCCACAGGCGCAAATTGTGTTGTGGTATCCGTTGTTGTCGCAGCGTGCTGGCGACAAAGCCGGACAGTCTGAAGCCATGTGCGAGGCGTTGGCGGCATTACCGCTTAACGTCCTGCAAGCCGAATTGCGGGTTGACGACCCAGCCAATGATGCTGGTATGTACGGATCCGGTGTGTGTTTAATAAACCCTGCGTGGCAGATAGATGCCGTCATTGATGTCATGCTGAACGAACTGGCCGAACAATTGGGTGCAGCGGCTCAATCCACCGTAACCTGGCTGAATAAAACCGACTAATGAACGCCAAGGGCATCAAGCATTTTTATATTCCGGAAGAACAGTCAATTTATTTGCTGTCGCATACTGATGCCAAAAAGTTAAAAGACTGGTTGGCATTATGCACCGAACAGCTAAGTGCTTTGGGCTATCGTGATATTCACCTTATTGGCAAAGGGGCATATGGCTTTGCTTTCGCAGGTGTAGACCGTCAACAGCAACACCGGGTCTTTAAATTTACCCGTATTACGCTACCTGCCAGCATTCAGGACCGGTTGGAAGAAGAAGCTTTTATGCAATCGCTGGTAGACCACCCGCTAGTACCCAAGGTCATCGATTTTCATCAAAAAGGGCGGCAGTCTATTCTCATGATGGAACGTGCGCCCGGATTAGACTTAGAGCAAGTCAGCTTACGTGAAGGCGCATTGCATCCGCGCCTTGTGGTAAAAATTGCGGTTCAGCTGGGCAAAATCCTGCTAGATCTTCGTCACCACACGCACCAGGGCCAGTTAAGACCTATTGTTCACGGCGACATAAAGCCCTCGAACCTGGTATGGGATGAAGTAAATGAGCGCATTGCCTTAATCGACTGGGGTTCATCGGTGTTTGCGCAGCTAGACGAGCACCAGCAACCGGTGCAAAACAATGTACTGGATCTGATGTCTGGCGATCTACAGCAAACCAATGCGCGGTTGGGTGATGTGTATTTTATCGGCGATGCGCAATTGAACGGGGCATTGTCGAATCCCCGATTCGACGAACAAGGCCTGGCAAGTACCCTGTATGCGTTGGCTTCCGGCCAATCAGCGCGATTTGCCCGACAGGTTATTCCGCCGTCATCACTTGGGCTCCCCAAGATACTATCTGACATTCTCACCTATATGCTAAGTGACAATGAAAGCGCCCAGCGAGAAGGGGGCGACTACCTTCTTTCTCATTTGTCATTGTTGGAAAACCTGGTATTTGGTGAGCATGCGCCTGCACCTGCTGAGGCTTTGTTACCGGTCTGGGTAAGTCGCAGTAGCAAGGCTATTGAGACCGTGGTATACAGCTCCCGTAAGTCTTTTCTGCGGGAGCGGGCGACTGACTCGGCCCAGAATGACACCGTACAGGCGCTCAATTACATTAATGACGCGCAATTCGAGCGTTATTATAAGAATTATCTCGATGGCATGGGCGATACGGAGAAGGGATTTTTAGCTGCCATCAGCCGATTGGCGAAATATCCGGTGGTAGGCGGCCTGGCGATCAACTGGCAACCGGACGGCGTTTATATTGACTCCAGTCTTAACCTGCATGAACCAGACAAAAAAGACGCGTTTGATCAGGCGGTAAATAATGTGGTGATGCTGGCTCGTGCCATTCATCGTAAGGGGGTAT
>NZ_CFIDRX010000159.1:0-10036 GCF_984433645.1 Marisediminitalea sp. | reverse complement strand
ACGAAGCCGAAACGTCGGCACTCGTTGATACTTTTGGGGGAACCGGCTGCGACGGAGGCTCGTCAGGCAATTTTCTCCACACCAACAACAACGCCAGGCACGTTAATACAATAATGGCGTACAGCGGGGCTACCAGCCCATAGGTAACCAGCAGGCCAGCCAACCCCGGCCCCAGTATTTGCCCGAGATTATTGGCAGACGTGACCCGACTGAGCGTGGCCACCGAATGCAGGTTCTGCTGCCGCACATAGCCTATTACATAGCCAACCGCCGCTGGCGGTGTGGCCGACATAATAGTGGATTGCGCCACCCGCGTTGCCAATAAGCACCCAAACAGCGCGTAGCCGGTAAGCCATTCTGCGAGCCCAACACTAAACACACTGGCAAAACACAGGGTCCCTAGGGAATACCCCGACAAACCATAAATGAGTGTACGCCGATTACCCACCCGGGCCGCATAGTAGCTCCACCGGGTGCTACCCAGTGCAAAAATACAGGCAGACGACGACAGTATTGCCGCTACCTGAAGCTCGGACAGTCCGGTTTCCCTGCCAAGGGCTGGCAGTATTGTCATCACCACGCTTTGCCCCATGGCTGTAGCCAACAGGGCAATAAAAAGCACCAGCGTTACCATAGTCGACGGGTAAGCCGGTGCACGAGGTACAACTGTGTCGCCATATAAGGCTTAGTATTAGCTGTTGATTTCAAATAAAGCTGCCATGCCCATACCGCCGCCAATACACATGGTAGTAACCGCATAACGGGCTTTACGACGCTGTCCCTCCAACAACGCATGACCCACCATACGGGCGCCACTCATGCCATAAGGGTGACCAATCGAAATAGCCCCGCCATTGACGTTGAGCTTGTCGTTATCGATACCCAGCTTGTCGCGGCAATACAGTACCTGCACCGCAAACGCTTCATTCAGCTCCCACAAATCAATATCGTTCACGGTTAAGCCATGACGCTTTAACAGCTTGGGTACCGCGAATACCGGGCCAATGCCCATTTCATCGGGCTCACAGCCGGTGACAACCATGCCGCGATAAGTACCCAGTACCGGTAGGTTGCGTTTTTGTGCTTCCTTTGCCGACATCATGACACTGGCAGATGCTCCGTCCGACAACTGACTGGCGTTACCGGCGGTAATGGTGCCTCCGTCGATTACCGGATTCAGACCCGCGAGGCCATCCAACGTAGTGGTCGGGCGGTTGCACTCATCAGACGTAGCGGTTTTATTTACCAGCTCAGTGGTATCCGTGGTTTTGTCGTATTGCGTGTGCACAACATCCATTGGCACAATTTCGTTGTCGTAAATACCGTTTTGCTGAGCTGCCGCTGTGCGCTGCTGACTCTGCAATGCGTATTCGTCCATTTGCTCACGACTAATACCATAGCGCTTGGCCACAATTTCGGCGGTTTCAATCATCGACAAATAAATACCGGAGTGCTTCGCTTTCAACGCCTCGCTGTGAGCGCGGAATTTATTCATGTTGTTGTTCTGCACCAACGAGATGGAATCCAGCCCACCCGCAACCGCTACCGGTGCGCCATCGACAATAATGCGCTGTGCCGCCATACTGATGGCCTGCAAACCAGAAGAGCAAAAACGGTTAATGGTTACGCCGGCGGTAGTCACCGGTAAGCCCGCCATGAGTGCAGCCTGACGACCAATGTTGCCGCCTGTAGCGCCTTCCGGCAGACCACAACCAATTAATACATCCTCTACTTCTGCGCCGTCGATACCGGCACGTTGCACTGCCTGGGCAATCGCATGGCCGGCTAACTCTGCGCCATGGGTATTGTTGAACGACCCTCGGTACGCTTTGCCAATGGGCGTGCGTGCGGTACTTACAATTACTGCATCAGTCACAATCTCTCTCCTCAACTATTTAGATGACAGGTCAGCAAAACTGCGACCTTGTTCGGCAAGGGTTTTCAGTAATGGCGCAACCTGCCAGTCGTCGCCGTAGCGCGCCTGGAACTGTTCCATGTCAGCCACAATCGAGGGCAAGCCCACGGTATCGGCATAAAACATCGGGCCGCCGCGGTATACCGGGAAGCCATAGCCATAGATGTACACCACATCAATATCAGACGGACGCTGGGCAATGCCTTCGTCCAGAATCAGGGCCGCTTCATTGATCAGCGGGTAAATAAGGCGTTTTACGATTTCTTCATCGTCGATATCGCGGGGTTCGCAACCCAGTGCATCCATCGCCTCTTTAATGATGGCGTCGACTTCCGGATCAGGAATAGGCGTGCGTGAGCCTTCTTCATAGCGGTAGTAACCTTTGCCTGCTTTCTGGCCCAAACGCCCTGCTTCTACCAAACGGTCTGCAATAGCGCCGTCGGTCTCGGGCACATATTCTCCGCGTTCACGGCGTTCTTTACGCACGCGATAACCCACGTCCAGTCCAGCCAAATCGCCCATGGTGAGCGGGCCCATGGCCATACCAAAGTCATACAGGGCTTTATCGATACGTGCCGGCGATACGCCTTCCAATAACAGTGCACCCGCCTCACGGCCGTAGCCTTTCAGCATGCGGTTACCAATAAAGCCGTCACACACACCAGACACCACGCCCACTTTATTAATGTGCTTGGCCAGTTTCATGGCGGTGGCGAGTACGTCGTCGGCTGTGCTGTCGGCGCGCACGACTTCCAGCAAGCGCATAATGTTAGCCGGACTGAAGAAGTGCAGACCAATCACGTCCTGTGGACGCGAGGTAAATGACGCAATGGTGTTTACGTCAAGCGTAGAGGTGTTACTGGCCAGAATGGCACCGGGCTTACAGTATTTGTCGAGCTTGGTGAACACGTCCTGTTTAACCGCCATGCTTTCAAACACCGCTTCAATCACCAGATCCACGTCGCCCAAGTCGGCATAGTTGTCGGTGCCCGACACCAGTTGTTTTGCGGCCGCGGCCTGCTCTTCACTCATGCGCCCTTTTGCTACCTGGCCATCGTAATAACGGTGAATATGTTTAATGCCGCGCTCCAGTGCTTCAAAGCTCAGCTCAAGCATGGTCACCGGAATGCCTTTATTAGTGAAGTTGATAGCAATGCCGCTCCCCATGGTGCCTGCACCAATAATGGCGACACTGTTGATATCTCGTGTCGGCGTGCCTTTCGACAGGCCTTGCACCTGAGCAGCCATGCGTTCCGCAAAGAACATATGACGTTGCGATTTCGACTGCGTGCCTTGCATCAGTTCCAAAAACAGCTCGCGCTCTTTCTTCATGCCATCGGCAAAATCCAGCTCTACCGCTGCCTGCACGGTATCGACACAGCGCTGGGGCGCGTCAAAGCCGCGACGGGTTTTCGCCAGCTTGGCGCGGAACTGGTCAAATATGGCCGGGTCAGACACCGTTGCCGTTAACTCGCTTATACGGCGAAGCGGTGCATTATTACTTACCACTTCTTTAGCAAACGCAATCGCCGCGCTTTGCAGATCATCGCTTACCACTTTATCGATCAAGCCTGCCTTGGCGGCTTCTTTACTCGATACCTTACGGCCGCTGGTGATCATATCCAGCGCCAATTCCACACCGGCGATACGCGGTAAACGTTGAGTACCGCCTGCGCCAGGCAGAATTCCCAGCAACACTTCAGGCAGGCCAACTTTGGCAGAATCCAGTGCCACCCGGTAATGGCATGTCAGTGCGACTTCCAGACCACCGCCCAGTGCCGTGCCATGTAATGCCGCCACCATAGGCTTGGTCAGGGTATCCATTTCGCTTAATAAATCGGGCAGTGCCGGTGGTTGCATGGGTTTACCAAACTCGGTGATATCCGCCCCGGCAATAAAGGTGTTACCACGACAGCTCAGCACAATGGCGTCAACCGCGGCATTTTGCTCGGCTTCACGCAGCGTTGTTTGCAACCCACTTCGTACAGCAAAAGACAATGCATTTACCGGCGGGTTATCTACTTCGATGACGGCGACGTTGTCGACGATATGCATCATTACAGCAGAAGTCATAGTGTGTTTCCTGTATGAGTAAGTTGTGGGCATACTAACCCAACACAATTAAATTTGTAAAATACAATTTCACCATGCGGTATTTAAAAATCATTTAGCCAATAATATGTGACGAAAACGACGTGTTTAGTGCTATGTTTCGCCCCGCTGCGTCCACTTGAGTGCTGTTCAGTTCACTATTCACACTAAATTGTTAAGTTTATGTAGACTTAAAGTTTCGCTATGCGGTATTATTTTTCGCGATATATCAATTTGAACAGACAGACATTGAACGCATTGAAATAGGACGATTATGAAAAGTGAACAGTTTTCAGATTATGGCGAGGCGCTCTGCAGCCATGATTACCCAACACCGGTACCAGAAGCGAACCAGGTACTGATAAAGATTGATGCCTGTGGCGTGTGTCACAGCGATATTCACGTATGGGAAGGCTATTTCGATTTAGGCGGCGACCACAAAATTGATATGCGCGGCAGCCATAAACTGCCTTTTACACTCGGCCATGAAATAGCGGGTGAGGTCGTGGCCTGTGGCGATCAATCCGATGCCAACGTTGGCGACAAAGTCATTGTGTACCCGTGGATAGGTTGCGGCAAATGCCCACTGTGTAAGGCCGACAAAGAACACCTCTGCTATCAGCCCAAATCACTGGGTATTGCCGTAGACGGTGGCTTCAGCGACTATGTGGTAGTGCCAGACAGCAAGTATCTGTTCCCGCTGAAAGACCTGCCAGCCGAGCTGGGCTGTACCTACGCCTGCTCCGGCGTAACGGCTTACAGCGCCATCGAACAAATCAAAGATATCGTACAAGGACGTCAGCTACTGATCATTGGTGCAGGCGGCGTGGGCCTGAGCGGTCTGGCGGTTGCTAAAGCCCTGCTCGACTGCGAAATTATTGTGGCCGATATCGACGAATCCAAACGTCAGCTTGCATTAGATGAAGGTGCCGATGCGGTTATCGATCCGCGCGATCAGGCTGCGCTTGGTGCGCTCATCAAACGCACTTACGGTGGCGTAGCAGCTGCCGTTGACTTTGTGGGTTCCGATCGCAGTGCCGGTTTCGGCGTTCAGGCCCTGAATAAAGGCAGCACATTGGTTGTGGTAGGTTTGTTCGGCGGAGCCATGCCGCTGTCGGTGCCAATTCTGCCGCTGAAAGCCATTACGATTAAAGGTTCGTTTGTGGGTAGCCTCAGCGACATGCACGCGCTCATGGCGCTGGTGCATGCAGGTAAAATTGCCCCCATCAAAATTTCTCAGCGCGACATGTGCTGTGCCCACCAGACACTGGAAGATCTGCGCGACGGTAAAGTGGCCGGCCGCGTAGTACTTACCCCTGACACAGCAGGAGACAAATAATGAAAGCCGTGATTTGCAATGAATTTGCCCCACTGGACCAGCTCGCTTTTGGGGAATGGCCCCTGCCTGTTGCCGGTAACGACGAAGCCTTAATAAAGGTAAGTGCCATCGGCGTAAACTTCCCGGATGCACTATTAGTACAAGGCTTATATCAGGCCAAACCTGAGCGCCCGTTTGTACCCGGTGCCGAGTTTTCCGGCGTGGTGGAAGGCGTAGGCGATAACGTGACTCACCTTAAAAAAGGCGATCGCGTTGTGGGTCTTAGTACCAACTATAGTGCCTGTGCCGAATTCATCAGTGTACCGGCTGCGCGTTTAATTCCGGTACCAGAAGCTATTCCCATGAACGAAGCAGCCGGCTTAATACTGGCTCACGGTACTGCCCATTACGCACTTAAACAACGCGCTAATTTGCAAGCGGGTGAAACCTTACTGGTATTAGGCGCCGCAGGCGGCACAGGCTTGGCAGCTGTACAAATTGGCAAGGCTATGGGAGCCCAGGTTATTGCGGGCTGCTCAAGTGAAGAAAAACTAGCGCTTGCTAAAGAAAACGGCGCCGACGAGCTGATTAACTACAGCAGCGACGATCTGCAGACCCAACTGCGCGCATTGACCAACGGCAAAGGCGTAGATGTGGTTTATGACCCGGTAGGCGGCCAGCTATTCGATATATGTACCCGCAATATGGCCCCTGAAGGACGACTACTGGTCGTCGGTTTTGCCGGCGGTGATATTCCCAAGTTTCCGGTAAACCTGGCGCTGGTAAAAGAGTACGCCTTGGTGGGCGTGTTCTTTGGTGCTTTTACCCGACGCGACCCGGTAGCCTATGCCGACAATATGCGTGAACTGCTCGACTGGTATCAATCCGGCAAAGTACACGTGCACATTGATGCCACCTACCCACTTTCCAACACCGCCGAAGCGTTTGCCGATGTGATTAATCGCAAAGCCCGCGGCAAGCTGATTATTTCGCCTCTTATCAATGTTTAACACGGCTTAACACAGCGAGGACACTATGCATTTTGAACACAGCGAACGCGTAAAACAGTTGCAGCAGCAACTGACCGCCTTTATGGACGCGCATATTTATCCGCGCCTGCAACAATACCGCGACGAAGTAAAAGCCGGGCAATATCCGGTGTCATTTATGGCCGACCTGAAAGCACTGGCGAAGAGCGAAGGACTATGGAATTTATTTCTGCCAGGGTTACAAGACAACGAACCCGGCACGCGCCTGAGTAATCTGGAATATGCCCCGCTGGCGGAAATCATGGGCCGGGTACCCTGGTGCTCAGAAGTCTTTAACTGCAATGCGCCCGATACCGGCAACATGGAGTTACTGCATTTATTTGCCACGCCCGAGCAGCGCGAACAATGGTTGAACCCGTTACTGAACGGTGAAATACGCTCAGCCTTTGCCATGACCGAACCCGACGTAGGCTCATCGGATGCCACCAATATTCAGACCCGCATTGCACGCGACGGTGACGACTATATTGTGTCGGGCCGCAAATGGTATATCTCCAACTCGGCGCATCCCCACTGTAAGCTGTTTATATTAATGGGCAAAACCGATCCGGATAACCCCAATCCGCACCACCAGCAAAGTATGGTGCTGATCCCTCGCGACGCCCCCGGCGTGAAGATTCTACGTAACTTAAAAGTCATGAATCACACTAACCCCCATGGGCATTGTGAGATCCTGTTCGACAACGTACGCATACCGGCCAGTAATTTACTGGGCGAGGAAGGCAAAGGCTTTGCCATGGCCCAGGCGAGACTAGGCCCGGGCCGCATTCACCATTGTATGCGCTCCATCGGACAAGCCGAACTGGCCCTACAGCTATTAATAGGCAGGGCACAGGAACGCAAAACCAATGGCAAGTTTTTGTATCAGCACGGTGCCGTAGCCGACTGGATAGCCCGCTCGCGGATAGAAATAGAGCAAGCGCGCCTACTGGTACTCAAAGCCGCCTGGAAAATAGATGAGGTGGGATCTAAAGCAGCCGCCGATGATATCTCCTTAATCAAAGCACTCATCCCTACCCTGCACACCACGGTAGTAGACCGGGCGATGCAAACTTTCGGCGCCATGGGCACCTCGGAAGATCTGCCGCTGGCCGATATGTGGTCGCAGGGGCGAGCACTGCGCTACGCAGACGGTCCTGACGAAGTGCATATCCGCAAAATCGCCCGTATGGAAATCAAACGCACCAACGAAAAAGCGGTGGATGTCAGCCATTTTTATTTTCGTCCTGAATATGACGAAATAAATTAAAAATGAACTGTTGATTTCGCTATGTGAAACTGTATACTGCAAATGATGATTGATTAACCTATTATTGGGCGTCACTTTTGCAGGATACAGTTTTATGAATATTAATTTCTCCGAACAAGAACTGGCCTTCCAACAGGAAGTGCAAACCTTCTTCCGCGAAGAACTGCCAGAATCCGTTCAGGCACACATCGACAACGGGTTAAGCTTTAGTGCTGAAGTCACCGTTGCTTACCAAAAAGCGCTATACAAAAAAGGCTGGGCTGGCATTAATTGGCCAGTTGAACACGGTGGCACCGGCTGGACGCCCACACAGAAATACATTTTCCAAACCGAATCAGCCAAGGCAAAAGCGCCACGCCAGATCCCATTTGGTTACTCGATGGTTGCGCCAATCATTTACACCTTTGGCAACGAAGAACAAAAACAGCGCTTCCTGCCTGACATTCTGGCGTCGAACACCTGGTGGTGTCAGGGCTACTCTGAGCCGAATGCCGGATCTGACCTGGCCGGTTTAAAAACCCGCGCCGTACGCGATGGCGATCACTACATTGTTAACGGTACCAAAACCTGGACAACACTGGGTCATCACGCCGACTGGATTTTCTGTCTTGTTCGTACCAGCGACGAAGACAGCAAACAAAAAGGCATCAGCTTTTTACTTATCGACATGACCTCACCGGGCGTATCGGTAAAACCAATTATTACCCTGGACGGCCGCCGCGAAGTAAACGAAGTAGCATTCCAGGACGTGAAAGTACCGGTAGAAAACCTGGTAGGTGAAGAAGGCCGCGGCTGGACTTACGCCAAGGTACTGCTGACCCACGAACGCACCAACATTGCTGGTGTGGCGGTTTCCAAGCAGCGCCTGAGCGCCTTGTACGACTTGCTAAACCAGCCACCAGCAGGCTGCCCGGACCTGAAAAACAACAGTGTGTTTATGAGCCGTGTTGTACAGGTTGAGATGGAGCTTAAAGCACTGGAGTTCACCGACTTACGCGTGCTGTCTTCAGTCAGTACTGGTACCGCACCGGGCCCAGAGTCATCCATTCTGAAAATCAAAGGCACCGAGATCCAACAGGCACTGGACGAACTCTATGTGGAGATCGCCGGCATCTATGCGCTGCCCTTTGTACCCGAGCAGTACGACGAAGCTGGTTACGAGCCTCGCATTGAGCCGTTCTTCGCACCGAATGCCGCGCCGCATTACTACAACAACCGTAAGGTCACTATTTATGGTGGCAGTAACGAGATTCAGAAAAACATTATTGCCAAGCAAGTGCTTGGACTGTAACGGGAGTCAATCATGGATTTTGCATTAAATGATATTCAGCAAATGCTGAAAGACAGCGCCGGTAAATTCATTCACAACGATTACGACTTTGAAACGCGCCAAAAGCACAGTCATTCAGAACTGGGCTACAGCGAAGACAACTGGCAGTTGTTTGCAGAACTGGGCTGGCTGGCCCTGCCCTTTGCTGAAGAATTTGGTGGCCTTGACGGCAACGCAACCGACCTGATGGTGTTAATGACCGAGTTGGGCAAAGGCCTGATTGTCGAGCCTTACCTGTCTACCGTAGTACTGGCCGGTAACGCTATTCAGCGCGGCGGCACGGCTGAGCAAAAAGATACCTTGATTGGCGGCATTGTGGGCGGCGAACTAAAACTGGCGTTTGCCGGTTTGGAAGCCCAGTCAGCTACCGACATCAGCAGCATTAGTACACAAGCCAGCACAGCAGGCAGCGGTGTAGTACTCAACGGTAAGAAGCAGGTTGTACTGCACGCCCAGAGCGCCGACAAACTGGTTGTGGCCGCGCGTTCACATAACAACAACGACAACATTGCCCTGTACCTGGTAGACGCCAACGCCGAAGGCGTTGCAGCGCATCACTACCCGACTAACGATGGTGCCCGAGCCAGCGACCTGACCTTTACCAACGTCGCCGCCGAACTTCTGGGCGACAGCGACGATGCGGCAGCTGTGATTCAGGCTGTACTGAATGACGCCATTGTAGCCGTATCGGCAGAAGCCGTTGGCGTGATGGACAAAATGCTCGCAGCCACGGTGGAGTACACCAAAGTGCGCAAGCAGTTCGACGTGCCCATTGCGAAGTTCCAGATCCTGCAACACAACATGGTCGACATGTTTATGGAATGCGAACAAGCCCGCTCAATGGTGTATTACGCGGCTATCACCATTGGTGAAAGTGACAGCGAAGAAGCAGTAGCAGAAGCCAATAAAGCCAGCCAGTTCCTGAAATGGAAAGTGGGTCAGGCAGCGCGTCTGGTAGGCCAAACCGCAGTGCAACTGCACGGCGGCATGGGCGTGACCGATGAACTGGACGTAGGCCACATGTTCAAACGCCTTACCATGATCAACACCTTGTTTGGCTCCATGGACATCCACTTAGACAACC
>NZ_CFIDRX010000158.1:0-10076 GCF_984433645.1 Marisediminitalea sp. | reverse complement strand
GCGAAGGGCGGCCAGTCAAGGTTTGCAGTTTGGGGGATAATAGTGCAAGATCCCCAGCCCCCAGATGCCCGTACAGAATAATAACGCAAGCAATGGATTCGCTTTATGACAGGTATTTCGCTCAATAGTTGAGTGAAACACTCAGGTATTATAGAATACCGCGCGAAAAATAAGGGATACATGGCGTCCGATAGCCTGACTATCGGGTACACCGCACCCACAAAAGGCGTGCAATCAAAGACCAGTTAAGTGAGATGAGTCAATGAGCGATCAGATCGAACAGGCATTGTCGAAACAATATGAGGCGGGTTTCTACTCTGAAATCGAGTCCGATACCTTCGAAAATGGCTTGGACGAGTCAGTTATACGACGTATTTCGGCCATTAAAAATGAGCCTGAGTGGATGCTTGAGTGGCGTTTAAAAGCTTATCGTTCATGGTTAGAAATGGAAGAGCCCGAGTGGGCCCATGTCGACTATGAAAAGGTGGATTACCAGGCGATTTCTTATTATTCGTCGCCAAAGAGCATGAAGGATAAGCCGAAGTCGTTGGACGAAGTCGATCCGGACCTGCTGGACGTATACAACAAGCTGGGTATTCCTTTGCACGAGCAGGAAATGCTTGCAGGTGTCGCCGTGGATGCGGTATTTGATTCAGTATCGGTGGTAACCACTTTCCGCGAAAAGCTGGAAGAAGCGGGCGTTATCTTCTGCCCTATTTCTGAGGCTATCCAAAAGTACCCGGAACTGGTGAAAAAATACATTGGCTCTGTGGTTCCTCGTACCGACAACTACTTCGCTGCCCTTAACAGCGCCGTGTTTACTGACGGTTCATTTGTTTATATTCCAAAGGGTGTGCGTTGCCCAATGGAACTGTCCACTTACTTCCGTATCAACGAACAGAATACCGGTCAGTTTGAGCGAACGCTGATTGTTGCTGATGAAGGCAGCCACGTAAGTTACCTGGAAGGTTGTACCGCACCACAGCGCGATGAAAACCAATTGCACGCGGCGGTTGTAGAACTGGTTGCACTGGATAAAGCCAATATCAAGTACTCAACTGTGCAGAATTGGTACCCAGGCGATGAAAACGGCAAGGGCGGCATTTATAACTTCGTAACAAAACGCGGCATTTGCCACAACGATGCGAAAATTTCGTGGACTCAGGTAGAAACCGGCTCGTCAGTTACCTGGAAATACCCTAGCTGCGTATTGAAAGGCGATAACAGTATTGGCGAATTTTACTCGGTAGCACTGACTCGTGGACGCCAGCAGGCCGACACAGGTACTAAGATGATCCATCTGGGTAAGAACACGCGCTCTACCATTATCTCGAAAGGGATCTCAGCCGGTAAGAGTAACAACGCCTATCGCGGTCTGGTGCAAATGGGTCCAAAAGCCGATAACGCACGTAATTTTACGCAGTGTGACTCACTGCTCATTGGCGATCAGTGTGGTGCTCACACGTTCCCGTACATTGAAAGCCGCAATCCATCTGCCATTGTTGAACACGAAGCCACCACCTCTAAAGTCAGTGATGAGCAAATGTTCCTGTGTCAGCAACGCGGTCTGGACGCAGAAAAGGCGGTATCAATGATCGTCAACGGCTTCTGTAAGGAAGTCTTTAAAGAGTTACCTATGGAGTTTGCGGTAGAAGCCGGCAAGCTACTTGAAATTAGTTTAGAAGGTTCTGTGGGGTAAAGAATTTAATGTTATCCATCAATAATTTACACGCCAGTGTTGAAGAAAAGCAAATCATCAAAGGGTTAAACCTGGAGATTAAACCTGGTGAAGTTCATGCCATCATGGGACCTAACGGCGCCGGTAAAAGTACGCTGGGTTATGTATTGTCTGGCCGTGACGGATACGAAGTGAACGACGGCAGTGCAACGTTAAATGGCAAAGATTTATTAGAACTGGAAGTCGAAGAGCGTGCCCGTGAAGGCTTGTTTCTGGCATTCCAGTATCCGGTAGAAATTCCTGGCGTGAGCAACATGGAATTCCTCAAAGAATCCGTTAACGCGTTGCGCGAACACCGAGGCGAAGAACCCCTTACGGCTGCTGAATTTTTGAAAAAAGCCAAAGCAGCATGTAAACAAGTGCAGTTACCTCTGGACTTCCTGAAGCGCGGCGTTAACGAAGGTTTCTCTGGTGGTGAGAAAAAGCGTAACGAAATCATGCAAATGATTCTGCTTGAACCGTCACTGTGTATTCTTGATGAGTCCGACTCAGGGCTTGACGTAGACGCGTTGCAAGTGGTTGCTGACGGCGTAAACAGCCAACGTGATGGCGAGCGTAGCTTTATCGTTGTGACTCACTACCAGCGTCTGCTTGACTATATTAAACCTGACTTCGTTCACATTCTGGCCGACGGTAAAATCGTCAAAAGCGGTGATGCATCGCTGGCACTGGAAGTTGAAAAATCAGGTTATGCGTTCCTGGGTAAAGCCTACGAGGAGAGCGAGGCATGAGCCAGTGGCTGTCAGAAGTAATTGCTGAAGGCCAACGTCAAAATGACTGGTTGTCAGGCAATCGTCAGCTAGCAACAGCAGCGTTAGCTAACGTTAAATGGCCCGTGCGCCGTCAGGAAGCCTGGCGTTTCACACCATTGGTGCCGGTTGAAAAGCGCACCGTTAGTCTGGCAGGTCCGTCAGAACAGCAATCTACAGCGCCTGTCATAGACGGACTCGACGCTTACAGCCTGTCCTTTACGGGCAATCAGTTGAGCGATGAGCAAGGCCAGGTGCCGGAAGGGCTTACGTTTACGCTGTTCTCAAAAGCAGATGAAGCACAACAAGCCAGTATCCAGGCGCTATTAGGCCAGGTTAAGCCATCTCATCATTTGTTTGGTCAGGTCAACGATGCCCTGCTGACAGAAGGTGTGTACATTCATGTACCGGCCAACACCGTCATTGACACGCCAATTCGATTAACCCAATTGGCAGCCAGTGCAGGTGATCAGCATTTACGCGTACTGGTGCATATTGAAGACGGTGCCAAAGTCTCTGTTATTGAAGATGGCTTCGGCGATGCAGACAGCCTGAATACCTTTGTTAGTGAATATGTGCTGGAAGCCCAGGCTGAACTGGAGCATTATCGCTTTGCCATGTATACCCAACAGGCTATGCATGTGGGAAGCTGTCATTTCAAAGTGGCAGAGAAAGCACAGTTAACCAGCAATATCGTTGGTTACGGCAGTGTATTGTCGCGTCTTGACGTCGATGTGGAATACACAGGTGAATTTGCGAATGCAAACCTGAACGCCATTTATTTGTTGGCGGAAGGGGAGCTTTTCGACCTGCACTCTACCATTGAGCACGCTGTACCCAATTGTACGACCGAAGAAAATGCTCGCGGTATTGTAGGTGACCGTGCTAAAGCGGTATTTAACGGGCGAATTCACATTCATCGCGATGCCCAGAAAACCCTGGCAGAACTTAACAACCGTAATTTGTTGTTGTCACGCCGTGCGGTAGTCAACACCAAGCCAGAGCTTGAAATCTACGCTGACGACGTGCGCTGTGCTCACGGTGCTACCGTGGCTGAAATCGAAGAAAAAGCGCTGTATTACCTGTTAACGCGCGGAATCAGCCGCAGCCAGGCATTGATCATGCTGAACTTCGGTTTTATTCAGGAGTTGATTACACAAATTCCAAATACCGCCGTGAGTGACTGGTTGCTACACCGTTTGCGTGAGCGCTTCGTGAGCATGGAGGTCAAATGAGTTTCGACGTTCAGGCCATCCGCGCGCAGTTTCCAATATTGTCACAACAGGTAGACGGCAAGCCGCTGGTTTATCTGGATAACGCCGCGACAACACAAAAGCCGCAGGCGGTTATCGACGCGCTGATGAGCTTTTACACGCAAACGAATGCCAATGTGCATCGCGGCGCGCACAAGCTATCTGATGAAGCGACGCGCAGATACGAAAAAGCACGTGATCAGGTTACTTCGTTTATTAATGCAAATAGTCGTGAAGAAGTGATCTGGACAGCGGGCACTACCGAAAGTATCAATATGGTAGCCCATGGCCTGACCAAACAACTGGAAGCCGGTGATGAAGTGGTTGTTACCGAAATGGAACACCACGCGAACCTGGTTACCTGGCAGCAAGCCTGCATACAAAGTGGTGCCACATTGCGTGTTGCGCCCATCTTTGATAACGGCGAGTTGGATATCGAAACGTTCCAAAGTTACCTTGGTCCGAATACTCGTATGGTTGCTTTCCCGCATGTATCAAATGCGTTGGGTACCGTGAATCCGGTGAAAGAACTGGTACAAATGGCCAAGCGATACGGTGCACTGGTGCTGGTTGACGGTGCTCAAGGCATTGCTCATGGCGGCGTTGACGTACAGGATTTAGGCTGTGATTTCTATGCCTTCTCCGGACACAAGTTATTTGGCCCAACCGGCATTGGTGTATTGTGGGGCCGCAAATCTATTCTGGCTGACTGGCCTGTATGGCTAACCGGCGGTGAGATGATCGCCGACGTGACGTACCAAACAGCAACCTGGGGTAATCTGCCAAATCGTCTTGAAGCTGGTACACCGCACATCGCGGGCGCTATTGGCCTGGGGGCGGCAGTTGAGTGGTTCAGTGGCCTTGATTTAGCAGCTGTTCAGGCGCACGAAAAGTCATTGATTGACGCTGCCATGAAGCAGGCTCAGGACATCGAAGGCATGCGTTTGATCGGTACCGCCGCTAACAAAGTAGGTATTCTGAGCTTTGTTATGGACAATGCCCATCCGGCGGATGTCGGCTTTATTCTGGACCGCCAGGGCGTGGCAATCCGTACCGGCGATAACTGTGCGCAGCCGCTGATGAACCGATTAGGTATAAATGGCACCGCCCGTGCATCGTTTTCTTTATACAATACCCTTGACGAAGTGGACGCGTTCTTTGTCGCGCTTCGCAAGGCACAAAGCATGTTGGCTTAACAGGAGCATACAATGACCGTTGAAACCTTTGTGCCCAGTCAGGATGTGGTGACGCTCACTGATAGCGCAATTAAACACTTTGAATCAAAACTGGCAAAGCAGCCGGGTAAAATTATTCGTTTGTCGACTATGGTCAGCGGTTGTACTGGCTATGCCTACGTGCTGGACTTTGCCGACGGCAGCAAAGAAGACGACGAAATTCTCAACGTATCAGACCTGCTTACTGTTGCTGTTGCTAAAGATGCCCTGCAGTTAATTCGCAATACCGAAATTGACTATGTACAGGAAGGCATAAACGGCGTCATTAAGTACCACAATCCGAATGTTGTGGATGAATGCGGTTGTGGTGAAAGCTTTAACGTCGGGTAACCCTGCAGAATGAAACAAAAAATGGTAGTGACCGAACGCGAAGTGCGGTCACGCAAAGTCCCCTCCGGCGAAAAAGTAATGATACCGGGCGGCGAATTCGTCAATCTTACCCAGGACCTGGGCGGCAACTACACGGTTACCTGGCGCGGTAACATGCTGCGTATCGATGGTACAGATGCCGATGCGATAGGCAGAAAGCCGCAAGAGCTTGATTTTGAAGTACCCGCCGATGGAAAGATTGCTGAGCAACAAGTCTGGGACGCGCTGGAAACTATTTATGATCCGGAGATTCCCATTAATCTGGTGTCTCTGGGCCTCATCTACGCAGTTAAGCTGGACCAGGAGCAAGGCGCCGTAACGATTGATATGACGCTTACCGCACCAGGTTGTGGCATGGGCCCGGTATTAGTGGGTGATGTAGAGTATCGCGTTGGCTTAGTGCCTCATGTTAAATCCGTTAAGGTAGAGTTGGTGTTTGATCCGCCCTGGTCCAGAGAGATGATGAGCGAAGAAGCGCAACTTGAAGCCGGCCTGTTTTTTTAATTTCAGTAACGATAAGTAATCCCGATTATGTCATTACCCTCAAGCGAAGAAATCATTGAAGACTTAGCCTTTTTTGATGATTGGGAACAGCGATACCAGTATATTATTGACCTGGGCAAGGCGTTGCCGCGCTTACAGGACGAACAGAAAACCCCTGAGCGTTTGGTAAAAGGCTGTCAAAGCAGTGTGTGGCTGGTAACTTCGGTTGATGCGGGCAAGCTGCACTTTGACGCCGACAGCGATGCAGTGATTGTACATGGTCTGCTGGCGCTGGTCATGGCGGCCTATAACGACAAAACACCGCAACAAATTCTGGATTTTGATATTGATGGTTATTTCGAGGCGCTTGACCTTGAACGTCATATTTCTCCTACCCGAGGCAATGGGTTGCGCGCAATCGTAGGCAAAATTCAAACCCTGGCGAAGCAAACTGCGTAAACGCCTATTTCCCCCAATTGTGAAGATTTTTTGATAATTGTTGCTGTGCCCCTAGGCACAGCGCAAAAGATTGCCTATAATTCGCGGCCAAAATTTTTACTATTACAACCGGAGACAGAAGATGGCTCTTGAGCGTACTTTTTCAATTATTAAGCCTGATGCCGTTGCTAAGAACGTGATCGGTGCAATCTACAATCGTTTTGAATCTGCAGGTCTGCGCATCGTTGCTTCTAAAATGGTTCACATGAGCAAAGAACAAGCAGAAGGTTTTTATGCAGAACACAAAGAGCGTCCTTTCTTTGGTGCTCTGGTTGACTTCATGACATCTGGCCCGGTAATGGTTCAGGTATTAGAAGGCGAAAACGCTGTTGTTAAAAACCGTGAAATCATGGGTGCAACTAACCCAGCTGAAGCAGCTGCGGGTACTCTGCGCGCTGACTACGCGGTATCAATCGACGAAAACGCAGTTCACGGTTCTGACGCACCTGAATCAGCGGCTCGCGAAATTGCTTACTTCTTCTCTGAAGAAGAAATCTGCCCACGCACTCGATAAGACGCCGGGTTTTGATTAAAAAGGGAGCTTCGGCTCCCTTTTGCGTCTGTGCGTCACGGGTTATCCCGTGGTATTCTATGCAGGTTGCAACGTTAACGATGTTCACAGTAGGTTAAGTGCTTTATGGCTAAAACGAATTTATTGAATCTAAATCGGCAGGGAATGCGCGAGTTTTTCGCGGAGATGGGCGAAAAGCCGTTCCGTGCTGATCAGGTCATGAAGTGGATCTATCAGCAAGGCGTCAGTGATTTTGAGCAGATGAGTAATCTGAACAAACACCTGCGCGCCAAACTTATTGAGCATTGTGAAATTGTTGCGCCTGAAATCGCCTATCAGCAAAACGCAACCGACGGTACCATCAAGTTTGCTTTGCGTTTAGAAGGCGGTCAGGAAGTGGAAACCGTGTGGATCCCGGAAGCAGATCGCGCCACTCTGTGTGTTTCTTCGCAGGTTGGTTGTGCATTGGAATGTACCTTTTGCTCAACCGCACAGCAAGGCTTTAACCGCAACTTGTCTGTGAGCGAAATTATCGGTCAGGTGTGGCGGGTTGCCACCACATTGGGCTTATCTAAAGACACCGCGAAGCGCCCGGTGACTAACGTGGTAATGATGGGCATGGGTGAACCGCTGTTGAACCTGAAAAACGTTGTGCCAGCCATGGATATCATGATGGACGACTTTGGTTTTGGTTTGTCTAAGCGCCGAGTGACACTTAGCACGTCAGGCGTTGTGCCAGCACTGGATATGCTGGGCGATCAGATAGACGTTGCCCTTGCCATTTCACTTCACGCGCCGAATGACGAGCTGCGCAACGAAATCGTGCCTATCAATAAGAAATACAATATCGAAACCTTCCTTGCCGGTGTACGCCGTTATTTAAGCAAGTCAAAGGCGAACCAGGGTAAGGTTACGGTTGAGTACGTGATGCTGAATCAAATCAATGATTCTACCGATCACGCTCACCAACTTGCCAAGGTAATGAAAGAAACGCCCTGTAAGATTAACCTAATCCCGTTTAATCCGTATCCGGGCTCGCCGTATACCTGTTCCAGTAACTCGCGTATCGATAGGTTCGCCAAAGTGCTGATGGAATATGGCTTTACCGTGATTGTGCGTAAGACAAGAGGCGATGATATTGACGCCGCTTGCGGCCAATTAGTCGGTGATGTCGTAGACCGGACTAAGCGCATGTTAAAAAAACAGATGAAGGGCGAGTCGATTTCGGTAAAAATGTCTCAATAATATAAAGGACGATAAGAGGTTAGCGCCCGCAATGAGAATAGTAATGCTAGTAACGCTACTGTGGTTATCAGGCTGTGTTAGCGAAAATCAGGGCGGCAATTTCAGCGCCGAGTTCGATCAGAATGAAGCGGCGAAAACCCGCATTTCACTGGGTCTGACCTATTTGAAAAACGGCAACTATACCCAGGCAAAAATGAATCTGGATAAAGCCTTGTCGTTTGCACCACGCCTGGCCGACAGTCATTACGGGCTGGCGTATTATTATCAGGTCGTCGGCGAGGTAGAGCGGGCAAGGGAAGCATACGAAACCGCAATGAGTCTGGCACCACGCAACGCCGATATCGCCAACAGCTATGGCGCGTTTCTGTGTCAGCAAGGCGACTACGAAGAAGCCAAAACCTTTTTCCTGCAGGCCGTGAATTCCAAGCAATACGCAAATTCAGCGGCGACTTACGAGAACATGGCGCTGTGTGCTCAGAGCCAGGGGCAGGGTGAAGATGCCATCGAATACCTCAACAGTGCCCTCAAACATCAGCCTGGCCGGGCAAAAACACTGTTTATTTTGACGGAAATGTACGTTGCTACCGAGCAGTATGACCTCGCTGAGCAAACGTTGCGTAAATACGAAAAAGTCGCCCGTGTATCGCCTGATTCTCTGTGGATGGCTATTGAAATAGCAACGGGCAAAGGCGACATATTAACCGCGAACGGCTACGGCGACATGCTGTTAACCATGTATCCTGATAGCCCGCTAACTAAACTCTATATCGACAGACAACAGAAACTGCCTCAGCCGGTGATTAAGGTTAAAACCAAGCCGCAGCAAAGTGTTAAGCCGGACACCGTGAGTGTGGCAGACTTGCAATCCAGCACCGAACCGACGAAACCTGCTGCTGACACTAGGGTTGCTAAGCCAGAGTCTGCTAATAGCCAGCCGACAGTCGTTACCGACATCGCTAATGAAACCGACATCAATACTGATGACGCTGCCGATGCAGAAAGCGTTGCTGAGGATGCTGTTGCTGCCGAACCTGTTAAGTTTCACATTGTACAGCCTAAAGAAAACCTCTATCGGCTGTCACTGAAATACAATATAAAACTTGATACCCTGAAAGCGTGGAATAACCTCGACAATAACGGGTCTATCAAAATCGGAACGAAATTATGGCTGGTACCGCCAGCTGAACAGACACAGTAATCTGGGTACATAAATGGATAAAGAGCAGCTGCTAGAAGCTGATGAACAGCACGTGCCGGCCACACCAAGCCCGGGACAATTATTACGGGAAGCTCGGGAAAAGCAGGGGCTTTCACAACAGGCTATCGCCGATAAGCTGTTTTTGCGGGTCAATATTATTTCTGATCTGGAAGAAAACCGTTTAGATGAAAATACCTCGGTTACCTTTTTTAAAGGGTATGTGCGTCTCTACGCCAAAAACGTTGGGTTGAACCCGGAAGAGTTGATTGCCCTGTTTGAGCAATACCATACTGCGCCAAAGCCGCCAGCCAAGCTACAGAGTTTTTCAAAGCGCGTGGCTAAACAAGCCCATGACGACCGCTGGATGATGGTTACTTACATTATTGCGCTCATCTTGTTGGCCGGTGTCGTTGTATGGTGGTATCAGCAACCTGCTAACGACGACGACTTTGTCCCGTCCTCGACCACGACATCGACTACCAGCGGTTCATTAGCAGCCTCACCGCATGCCGCCAGTGCTGTAGACACCGATGTTGATGATTCGGCGTATGTAGAAAACAGTGCCGAACAAGCAGACGCCTTGCTGAACGATGATGAAGGGGGAGCAGACGATACGTACCAGGATGAAGTCCTTACGACGCCTGAAGTGTCAGATACCAACACTGCACCCTTAGAAGAGCAGGACAGTAGCGACACTACCGATTCAGACCTGGAAAGCCGACTTTCACTACCTGCAACAAATCAGGAAACTAGTCGGGATGAAGCTGGCAAGGTTGCACTGACATTTACCTTTGCCG
>NZ_CFIDRX010000157.1:0-10192 GCF_984433645.1 Marisediminitalea sp. | reverse complement strand
CCACCATACGGTGAACGACTGGGCGAAATGACCACCTTGATCCCGTTGTTTTCGCAGTGGGGGCAACAGCTTAAACAACATTGGCAGGGCTGGAATATGTCGCTGCTCAGTAGTAATCGTGAGCTGTTGCGGTTACTGAAGCTGCGGGCTGGCAAAGAATACAGCCTGATGAACGGTAAACTCGAATGTAAACTGGTGAATTACGCGTTGGATGAAGCGAATTGTCAGCAGTACTCCGACAGTCAGGACAACGATTTTGCCAACCGTTTGAAAAAGAACCTGAAAAAGCTCAAGCCGTTTATTAAAAAAGCAAACACCAACTGTTACCGCATTTACGACGCTGATTTGCCAGAGTACAACGTAGCGATCGACGTGTATGACGACTGTCTGGTTGTGCAAGAATATGCACCACCTAAGTCCATTGATGCGGAAAAAGCCAAACGCCGACTTCAGGAAGTGTTGCTATACCTACCGGCAGTGACCGAAGTGCCCGCCAGACAGATCATGCTGAAAGTGCGTGAGCAGAAGAAAGGCAAACAGCAGTACGAAAAAGTAAATCAAACTGGTAACCGCAAGGTAGTGTTTGAAAACGGTGCGAAATTCTACGTCAACCTGACGGATTATCTGGATACCGGCTTATTCCTGGATCATCGTATCACCCGCCAGGAAGTGCAAAAGCGTGTGAAAGGCAAAGACGTTCTCAACCTGTTTTCATACACAGGCAGCGTGTCTGTATTTGCCGCATTGGGCGGTGCACGCTCGGTTACTACTGTCGATATGTCGAATACCTACATAAGTTGGGCGCGTGACAACTTTAAACTGAATAAGCTCACGGGCGCCTATCAGTTTGTCCAAGCTGACTGTTTACAATGGCTGGCAGGGCACAACAGTCAGTATGACTTTATCTTTATCGATCCACCGTCGTTTTCTAATTCAAAGCGTATGAATACCACCTGGGATGTTCAGCGCGACCACGTCATGTTGCTCACTCAGGCGAAACGCTGTCTGAAGCCCGGCGGCACCATTATGTTTTCGAATAACCGTCGAGGCTTTAAACTCGACAACGACGCGATGGCGTCTCTGGGACTCACTGCGCAGGATATCTCTGCCCAGACAATCCCGGAAGACTTTAAGCGCCACAGTAATATTCACCAGTGCTGGATTCTGCAATCATGAACATCGCACTCTTCACCGGCCCGCAATGTAGTTTGTGTGACGACGCGAAAGCACTGCTCAGTCAAAGCAGTAAAGCGTCGTCAATAACACTCACAGAGTACAATATTCGAGAGAACCCGGAGCACTACCATTTGTATGCAGTGCGCATTCCCGTACTTAAACGGGAAGACAACAATGCAGAACTGGGCTGGCCTTTTTCCCTGCAGGATTTGGAGTTATTTTTGCAGTGAGTCTTTTACAATTAAAAAACGTATCAGTTTTGTTTGGCACACCGCCTTTACTGGATGGCGTTGAACTGGTCATCCAGCCAGGCGAACGGGTGTGTATCGTAGGGCGTAACGGCAGTGGTAAGTCTACGTTACTGAAAGTCATCAGCGGTGATGTTATTGCCGATGATGGCCAGCGAATTATCGAACGCGACACCATTGTGGCCCGTTTGGAACAGGACCCGCCACAAACTACCGATATCGCACTTTTCGATTATGTGGCCGAAGGATTAGCCGAAGTGGGCGACATCCTCAAAGGTTACTTTAAGTGTACCCAGTTAGTGGCCGACGATCCCAGCGAACAAAACCTCAAAAAATTACAGACCTATCAGGAACAGCTGGATACGCACAACGCCTGGCAATTTGAGCAACAAATAGAACAAACGCTGACCATGCTGCAACTTGACGGCAGCGCATCTTTAGCCACGTTATCCGGTGGATGGCGACGCAAAGCCGCGTTGGCCAGAGCGTTGGTTCGCTCGCCTGACATCCTGTTGCTGGACGAGCCCACTAACCATCTCGACGTGCAGATGATTCGATGGTTAGAACAAAGCCTCCAGCAGTACAAAGGCGCGATTGTGTTTATTAGCCACGACAGGGCGTTTATACGCGCGATGGCGACACGTATTGTTGATTTGGACCGCGGTCAGATTACCAGTTACCCGGGCAACTACCAGCAATACCTCGAAAAGAAAGAACACGATCTGGCGGTTGAAGCAACACAGCAAGCTGAGTTTGATCGCAAGCTGGCACAGGAAGAAGTGTGGATCCGACAGGGTATTAAAGCGCGCAGAACCCGCAATGAAGGGCGCGTGCGGGCACTTAAAAAATTGCGCGAGGAACGGGCTGCGCGTCGAGAGTTGTCTGGTAATGTTGCAATGCAACAGCACCAGGGCAACCGTTCCGGCAAGCTGGTATTCGAAACTACCGATTTGAGTTATGCCATTGAAGGCAACACCATTGTGAGTAACCTGAACTTAACAGTGTTACGCGGTGAAAAACTGGCATTAATTGGCCCTAACGGCTGTGGTAAAAGTACCCTGATTAAACTCTTATTAGGCCAGTTAACGCCAGATACAGGCAGCTGCCGACAGGGCGCAAACCTCGAAGTCGCGTACTTCGATCAGCATCGCATTGCGCTGGATTTAGAAAAGCCAGTGATAGATGTAGTGGCAGACGGCAAACGCGACCTGACAGTAAATGGGCATCCGCGCCACGTCATGAGCTATTTACAGGATTATTTGTTTAGTCCGGAACGGGTAAATGCGCCGGTTAAATCGCTGTCTGGCGGTGAGAAAAACCGCTTAATGCTGGCAAAACTGATGCTGAAACCCAGCAATGTACTGATTCTCGACGAACCAACCAATGATTTGGACGTGGAAACGCTTGAGATGCTGGAAACACTCCTGTTAAATTACGCAGGCACTGTAATTCTGGTAAGCCACGACAGGGAATTCGTCGATAATGTGGTGAATAGCAGCTTGTTGTTTACCGACAACGGCGTTATTCAGGAATTTGTGGGTGGATACACCGACATTGAGCAGTGGTACAGCGAGCAAGGCAAGACGATTTACTTGTCGGGCACGTCAAAAACTGTAAAGAATGAAACTAAATCGGAAAATAATAGTCCGATTGCAAAACAACCGGCTAAAAAGCCGAAAAAGTTGTCCTATAAAGACCAACGGGAACTAGAGACGCTCCCGGCGACCATTGAATCGCTGGAAGAACAGGTTGAACAACAACAAGAACGCGTGAACGACCCGGACTTTTTTAAGCAGGATAGCGAAACCACCACCGCCATACTGAACGAATTGGCGGCACTAGAAGAAAAACTTTCTCATGCTTATGCGCGATGGGACGAATTAGAAAGCTTGCTGGATAGTACTCAGCAGTAACAGGATTTTGAATGAAACTTAAACAGCTTACATCTGCAGTAATCCTTGCCACAACCGGCATGTCAGCAACGGCAGCAACGTACACACTAACGCCAACGCCAGCCCAGGACTTATCTTTTGCAAACTATGCTCAATCTATTGATAACTCAGGTACGTTGGTAATAAACACTTCCGTAGAATACAACCCGCCTATAGACCTGAGCTTATTCGATTTTGAGAATGAACTCTTTACCGCGCAATTTGAAGATCCTGATGCCGTGGAGCAGGGCGTTTTTAGTAATGTTGATTACAATATTCTTTACTCCTATGTTCTGCAAGTGAGACAAAGCAGTATTCTTGGCCAGAAACTCGAAACGTTACGAAGCTATCAAACAGACATGGTTGGTCTAGATCTGATCCCTGGGTTTGATGTCTACAGCGAAGATTTCGATGACTACAGTCGCAGTTCATTGAGCCTGATACGCGATTCGCTTAACGGTGATTTCTTTGTGGGTACCGGTAATGGGGCGTTTTTTGAGCTGGATTATACGAATGAAGACGGCACTGATTACACATTTATTATTAATGCGTTGCCTAAACAGGCAATAGTTCAGGTTAATGGCGAGGCAAAATTTCTGCCAGCAAGCACCACAGAGCCGCTCGGCGGATTCGGCGAGGCATTCGCAATAAACAACCAGTTACAGGTTGCCGGTTACAGCAGTACAGTATTCTCAGATGATTACATTACTGCCGCAGAAAACTGTGACGATGATGAAGAGCGTGGCGATATACCAGTAGAGGTATGTCAGTATAATTTAATCTCCAATGAAACAACCCTGAATTCAGTTGCTCAGACAAGAGCGACTATATGGGAATTAGATACACAAGGCGATGTTGTTAATACACAAACGTATGGCATGGTCTTTACGCCAGAAGAAGATGACAGCTCACGATTTGTCTATTACAGCAAAGCGAATGACATTAACGATCAAGGTATTGCAGTAGGTGAATCATCAACCGGTGAAGCCGTAGTTTATACCATTCCTGGTGGCAACGCTGGTCGATATCAAGGTGTTGTAGCCACCGCTTTTATGGATGGTGAAGTTGTTGAACTACTGCCTAGGGATGAAAACCTACAGAGTAGCGCAAACGCAATCAATAACGATGGCTGGGTAGTCGGTAATGTTAGACGAGAGAATAACGGCGTAGCTCGAGAACAGATGTTTGCTTATAACATCGAAAGTGGAGAGTCTATCTATCCGGATGGTTTTTTTGCCACTTCCGCCGTTAATCCCAGAGCAATAAACAACAATGGTATTATCGTTGGTGAAGGGGAGTATGACGCGAGCGTTCAAACAGACCGTCAGTTGCGCGCCTTCATGTATGACATCAATGTGGGTGAATTCATCGACCTGAATACTTTGTTACCGTGTGACCAACAAGAGCAATATACGTTGGTTACGGCAAACGACATTAATGACGATAACGAAATCATTGCCAATGCCATGTACTTGAGCCCCCAGGTTTATGTCAATGGTGAAGAGGTTCTGGATAATGCAGGTAACACCAATGACGTTACTCGCGTGATTGCAGTAAAACTAACGCCAACAGGCGCGCAAAACGTCGAGGATTGTGACGCGTCGAACGAAGACAACTATGAGCGTAAGGGTGCCTCGCTGCCACTCTCTGCGTTACTGACTTTAGGCGTGTTTGCGCTGTTTAGACGATGTGTCAGACGCGCTAAATAAACGTGTACGTTATGAATGAAAATAGCCCTGCTTAGTCGGGGCTTTTTTATGCGCGGCGATCTTAATAACTGGGTCTAATTTCTTAATTATTAAGTCACATTGTGCTTATAGCGTTTGATTTTAAAAGCTGAAATAATTATGCAAAAAAAATGTAACATAAAATTCAAAAGCGTTTCATTAGCTTATAAATTGTCAATAGCAAATACAAATAAAGTTTCTTGAACCACTTGGCCACTTGCACTATCACATTATAGGTGAACAAATTAATTGCCACGTCTGCATTAACACGAGAATTGAGTCGTTGGCCTGGATATGTTCACTGGTTTAATCCAATTAAAGAGGCTAATCAATGAAAAGACAGAAAAGAGATAAACTGACTCGCGCCCATGCAAAAGGTTATCAAGCTGGAATCAGCGGTCGCTCTAAGGAAATTTGTCCGTTTCAAGCGAGTGATGCTCGCTCGCAGTGGTTAGGTGGGTGGAGAGAGGCCATGGAAGACCGTCAATTAGGAATGACGGTTCGTTAACATCTCTTTAGTCAAAAGCCCCAATTAAGGGGCTTTTTACATTACAGCGGACGCTGAATTAGAAAGAACTGGTGTCCTGGAACAGACCAACTTTCAAATCTTTTGCAGAATAAATCTCGCGGCCATCGACTTCAACAATGCCATCAGCCAGACCCATAAACAAACGGCGTTTAACAACGCGCTTCATTTGGATTTTGTAAGTTACTTTTTTGGCTGTCGGTAAGATCTGACCGGTAAACTTCACTTCACCAACACCCAGTGCGCGACCTTTACCCGGACCACCACTCCAGCCCAGGAAAAATCCGACGAGTTGCCACATAGCATCAAGACCCAGACAACCCGGCATTACTGGATCGCCCGGGAAGTGACAATCGAAGAACCACAGGTCAGGGGTAATATCCAGTTCAGCAATAATTTGACCTTTACCAAATTCGCCACCTTCTTCAGCGATCAAATTAATACGGTCCATCATTAGCATATTCGGGGCCGGTAACTGACTGTTACCCGGGCCAAACATTTCACCGCGACTACAGGCTAGCAAGTCCTCTCTGGTGAAACTTGATTGTTTAGTTGTCATTGTTTTCCCATCGAAATAAAAATTCCCGTGTAATTTAGCGAACACTTGTAAGCTAAACAACTCTGAACAGTAATTTTTTTGCATATTATCGTCGTGCTACAATAAAACAATAAGCAAAAGGCGTGTTGTGCACTTTGCCATCTCGGCATAACACCAAAATTCATCATCTATCGAGTGTAAAGCTAATTCATGACACAACCGAAAAAGAATCCGCGGGTAAACGCAGAAAAGCAAAAACGATTTCGCGAGCGCCAAAAGGAAGCGGGAAAGAAACAGGTTAGGGGATATGTCAGTCCTGAGGCACTAAGTTGCTATGAGGAAATCCAACAAAAAACCGGATGGAGCGACAGTGAGATCTTGTCTAATTCCATCCGGTTGATGTTTGCAGCCTATAAATGCGGGCAAATAAAACTGCTGAACGAGTGGTTAAAAGACCACAAGCGTTAGATGCGAGGTTTTATGCCACACTTGATTCACCTTCTCCCCACAAGGCCAGGAATTCGCCATGAGGATCGTACATTTGTGCTTGCTTGGCTAAATTAAACTGGCGTTGTCCACGAGGATCGCTGCCAACACCTGCAAGGTATTGCCAGTTTCCCCAATTTGCGCCAACATCATAGTCTATGAGTTGTTGCTCAAAATACGCAGCACCGTACCGCCAGTCCTGAGCCAGTTCATTCACGAAATAGCTGGCAACCCACTGTCTGCCGCGATTCGACATGTAGCCTGTTGCGTTTAATTGAGTCATGCAGGCATTCACATAGGGGTTATCAGTCTGCCCCTGTTGCCATTGTTTAATAGTGTGAGGATTTGGCGTATTTTCCGGTATTCTGCCTTTAATGCCCGTTTGTCTGAACCAGTTCCGGCCGTGTTTAGCCTGCTGCCAATAGAAGAACTCACGCCATAGTAATTCGAAGTACAACCAGTAGGTAGAGTCATTCTCGATGTGCTCTCGCTCATAGCGTTTAAGCTCTGAATACACCTGTCGTGGAGACAATGCGCCGTGAGCAAGCCATGCAGAGAATTTACTGGAATAATCCCAGCCATCCAGCCCGTTACGGGTTTCTTTATAAACCGACACCTGACCACTGTCGAACAGGTAATAATGCAATTGCTTTAGCGCAGCCTCTTCCCCGCCTTGAAATGCCGAAATCGTGCCGCGTTGCAGAGGTAATGCTTCCCAGTCGGTTTGCGCTAGTACTGGTGGCGGGGGCAGAAAAGAGACTGGTGAATATATCTCTTCTGGTGTTGAGTACTTTTCTACTTTTTTGCGAAAAGGCGTAAAGCTGTCAGGCATGTTTTCAAGTGAAAACGGCAGCGATTCAGGTGTAAACAAGCTTGCATTGTGCGCAGAGAGTACCTTCAGGTTTTCATTGAGTTGCTGTATTTGTTGCACTTGCTGGCGCTCATAAAAGCCCTGATATTCGCCGATGCCAACAATCGACACCTGATGCTGTTTGATTAACGCCTGAATTGTTTCTACCGGACGACCCACAACGACATGCAGCAACTGGTTCTGGCTTTGGAGTTGAGTATTCAAACTCTCCAGTGTTTCGAACAAAAACTGCTGACGATGCCGGCCGATAGAGGTAGTACCGTATGGTGTTGGGCTGAACCATTCAGGGTCGACTATATAAAGGCAAATAAGCTTGTCACACTGTGTTGCTAACGCATCCAGTGCTGGCTGGTCGTGAAGTCTGAGGTCGTGCCGAAACCAGTACAGACCTGTTTGATTATGTGTATTCATATCCGTCATACGACGTAAAGTGTACTTCGGATTTCACGTACTGTTTTTTTGTTGGTTAACGACGATCGTTTTGCCTGTCTGTACGTATTGTAAAGTGACTAAAACAATAACTTTAAAGGACAAGACGTGACACAACCTGTTAGCCTGGTCTGGTTTCGACAAGATCTCCGCGTAAAAGATAACCCGGCACTGCAAGCAGCAAATGACTTCGGTACTGTTGTACCTATCTACATTAAAGACACCTCTATTGATGCCGAAGAACAACCCGGTGGTGCGGCAAACTGGTGGCTGCATCATTCCCTGACCGCGTTGAACGATCGCCTGAACGGCCACCTGCAATTTTTTGAAGGGGATCCGAAACAACTGATTCCAGAACTGGTGGAAAAGTTTGATGCAAAAGCGGTGTTCTGGAACCGCTGTTATGAGCCAGCGGCAATCGAGCGGGATACGCAAATAAAACAGTCATTGAAAGAAACAGGCTGCGCGGTTTCCAGTTTCAATGCATCACTGTTATGGGAGCCAATGAGCATTCGCAAACAGGATGGGGGAGTGTACAAAGTATTTACGCCCTACTATCGTAAAGGCTGTTTACAAGCTTCCAGTCCACGCTATCCCGTCCCATCGCCCGAACGAATTACATACAGCAGCGTCGAGAATATAGGTTGCAGCCTTTCGTCACTCAATTTGTTGCCCACACTTGACTGGGCAGCTGATTTCACCAATCACTGGCAACCCGGTGAAAAGGGCGCAGCGAAGCACCTGAGCGATTTTATACATAACGCCGCCTCAGGGTATGAGGATCAACGAAACATTCCTTCAGTAAAAGGCACCTCACGGCTTTCGCCGCATCTGCATTTTGGCGAAATATCACCGAATCAGGTGTGGTATGCGCTTATCGATGCGTTTGAGCAACCTGACAATAAACATCTTGATTGTTATCTCAGCGAGTTAGGATGGCGTGAATTCAGCTATTATTTGTTGTTCCATTTTCCGTCATTGCCCACACAAAACTTCAACGGGCAGTTTGACCATTTTACCTGGCGCAATAAAGAGGATGAGTTTACCGCATGGACCAAAGGCCAAACGGGCATTCCAATAGTCGACGCCGGCATGCGCGAATTATGGCAAACCGGCTATATGCACAACCGTGTGCGTATGATTGTTGGTTCCTTCCTGGTTAAGAATTTATTGGTAGACTGGCGTAAGGGTGAGCGGTGGTTCTGGGATTGCCTGCTAGATGCAGACAGAGCAAGTAACTCAGCCAGTTGGCAATGGGTGGCTGGTTCCGGTGCCGACGCCGCGCCATACTTCCGTATTTTCAATCCGGTATTGCAAGGTGAGAAATTCGACAAGCACGGAGAGTACGTGAAGAAATACTGCCCGGAACTCGCCAACATGCCAGACAAATACATCCATAAGCCGTGGGACGCGCCAGCAAATATTCTGGCCCACGCTGGCGTTGTGCTAGGCAAGAACTATCCCAAACCCATTGCTGACCTAAAAGCCAGCAGGCAACGCGCACTGGATGCCTATGCAGAGACAAAGGGTAAGTAAATGGCGGCATTACGACTCATATTGGGCGACCAGCTAAACGAGCAAATTTCCAGTTTGTCAGACTGCGATAAGCAAAATGATGTGGTGCTTATTGCAGAAGTAAGAGAAGAAGCCACTTACGTAAAGCATCACAAAAAGAAAATCGTTTTGCTGTTCTCTGCTATGCGCCATTTTGCCAACCAGCTTCGCGATGCCAACTTCAATGTGGCTTATCGCTACTATGACGATGAAGACAACCAGGGTTCACTGCTGAATGAAGTGAAATTAGCGCTTCAACGGCACAATTTGCAACATGTCGTGGTTACTTTTCCTGGCGAATACCGACTGCTTAAAAGTATGCAACAGTGGGAACAAGTACTGGGCGTGAGCGTAGAGATCCGTCCTGACGATCGGTTTATCTCAACGCCTGAACAATTCAGTAAATGGGCAGACGGACGCAAACAATGGCGCATGGAATATTTCTACCGTGACATGCGTAGACAAACCGGTCTGCTTATGGAAGGTGACCAGCCAATTGGCGGCAAATGGAATTTTGACCACGATAACCGTAAGTCCATGCCGGCAGACGTTCAGCCACCTAAACCCTACACTGTGGAACCGGATGAAACTACTCAGGCAGTCATGAAGCTTGTTGAAAACACATTCCCCGACCACATGGGCAAGGCGACGGATTTCAGCTATGCCGTGACGCGTTTACAGGCACTTGAAGTGGCAAAGCAGTTTA
>NZ_CFIDRX010000156.1:0-10271 GCF_984433645.1 Marisediminitalea sp. | reverse complement strand
AAAATCATTATAAATCAATTACTCCCAGTTATTTTATAAAAAAAGAGTTGATTTTTAAGAAATGAACGGCATATTTGCGGCTTGCTGAAAAAAGCCTGTACCTTGAAGTACAGCAAAAGGGTGTGCGATTAATAGGAAGCGCATGCCATAATCAGTCATAGACACTTTACGTTGCCTGTACAACACGATTCTGTTATAGATATCCGTTTATTTCAGGACATTTAGGGTGTCGTAGTGTAGGAGAAGTGGCACATGCCAGCTGAGAAAGAAACCAAATCCCTTGGCCTTTTGGCACTTGCCGGGCTCACCCCGTACCAGCCAAAGGACGACGAAGAGTATATGAACGATGCTCAAATGGAGCATTTTCGTTTAATACTTAAGGCCTGGCGTAATCAGTTGCGCGAAGAAGTGGATCGCACTGTAACTCATATGAAAGATGAGGCTGCAAATTTCCCTGACCCGGTAGACCGTGCAGCTCAGGAAGAAGAATTCAGTCTTGAGTTGAGAACACGTGACCGCGAGCGCAAGCTAATCAAAAAAATCGAGAAAACCCTGAAGCGCATTGAAGAAGACGATTTCGGCTTCTGTGACTCATGCGGTATCGAGATCGGTATTCGCCGTTTAGAAGCCAGACCCACTGCAGACTTATGTATTGACTGCAAAACCATGGCTGAAATTAAAGAGAAGCAACTACAGGGGTAACCCTGGTAGTACCGGCCTGTTGTCTTTAGCAGGCTGGTTGCTTTGCCACATTAGTATTGCTTTACAATAGCGATGCAGGATTCCTTGTCCCGTTTTTCTTCCCCCTCTCCCCCTAATCGGTACGTTGGCAGATTCGCCCCATCACCGACGGGTCCGTTGCACTTTGGTTCTTTAATTGCCGCCTTGGCCAGTTTCCTGGATGCAAGAGCAAACAAGGGGCGATGGCTGTTACGCATGGAAGATATTGACCAGCCGCGTTGTGTCGACGGTGCAGACACGGTCATTGTTGAACAGCTGCGAGCACACGGGCTGCAATGGGACGGAGACATCTGGTATCAGTCACAGCGACTGGATGTTTACAAAAGCATCATAGACACATTGCACCAGCAAAACCGAGTATACGGATGCGGTTGTACGCGCAAACAAATACGCCTACAAGGCGGCATATACCCCGGCACCTGCCGCCAGGCATCACGCCCGCTGCAGGACAATGCGGTGCGATTGCAGTGTGACCACATGGTTTCAGAATTCACCGACCTGATATTGGGGCCCGTAAGCGTAACCGAGCCTCATGCGCTTGAAGATACGCTGTTGCAGCGCCGTGATGGCATCTACAGCTATAATCTGGTGGTCGTGGTTGACGATATTGCCCAAGGCGTTACCCATATCGTGCGAGGCAGTGATTTGCTGGATACTACTGCGGCACACCTGACCCTGTATCATTGCCTGGGGGCCTCCCCTCCCCAATATGCGCACATTCCCGTCGCCGCCACAACAGCCGGGCGCAAGTTGAGCAAACAAAACCACGCCAGAGCATTAGATTGCCAGACGCCGGAGCATAACTTACTTCGCGCGCTGGACTTTTTAGGGCTATCTGCCGTTCAGGGCAGCACTGTATCGGATATATTAGACTCCGCAATTGCAAGCTGGCAGTATGGAAATGTGCCCAAAATGCAGGAAGTTATTGTCGATGAGGCAGAATCTACTTATCATACCGGCCGAGATATTTGAGGAGTAACCATCATCATTACCCGCGTTCTGGACAAAGTGAAGCGAGTGTTAAGCCGCGAAACAAGTGAATCCGCACTACAAGGTGTTGTGTTCCCGCGCGCCGAGCACTGTATTTCACGGGAAGACATTAGCGATAACGCGTTAAAAGTCATGTACCGCCTGAATAATGCTGGCTTTGAAGCCTACCTGGTTGGTGGCTGCGTTCGCGACTTAATGTTGGGTCATAAACCCAAGGATTTTGATGTTGTTACCAATGCAACACCGGAACAAATTAAAGGCTTGTTCCGAAACTGCCGGTTAATCGGCCGCCGCTTCCGACTTGCACATATTGTATTTGGTCGTGAGATTATCGAAGTAGCGACTTTCCGCGGTCATCACAGTGACGAGTCAAGCAACTCCAAACAGGACGAGCAAGGGCAACTGGTTCGCGACAACGTATTTGGCACCATTGAAGAAGACGCAGAACGACGCGACTTTACCTTTAATGCCATGTACTACGAAGTAGCTAACTTCACTGTCACTGACTTTGCCAACGGCGTAAACGCCATTAAACGCATGGAAGTCGACCTGATCGGCGACCCGGATGTGCGTTACCGCGAAGATCCGGTTCGCATGCTACGCGCTGTTCGGTTTGCCGCTAAACTCGGCATGAGCATCACACCGCGTACTGCCAAACCCATTTTTACTCATGGTCACCTATTGAGTAACATACCGCCTGCGCGGTTGTTCGAAGAAACCATGAAGCTGTTTTTGTCGGGTCAGGGACTTAGTACATTCCGCCTGCTTAACCAGTATAAACTGCTGGACCCACTGTTTCCTGCGCTCGCCAATGTACTGCACACCAAAGACAGTCGCGAAGTTCAGTTACTTGAAATTGTACTGAAGAACACCGACGACCGAATCAATAGCGGTCAGCGCGTTACACCGGCATTCCTTTACGCTACCTTGTTGTGGTATCCGGTTGAAGAGCACGCGATGAAACTGCAGGCTGAGGCCGGTCTTAACAACCATGATGCCTTCAATATTGCGATGGGCGATATTTTGCACCGCCAAACTCAGCGAATCATGATCCCCAAGCGTTTCAGCACTGTGATCAGAGATATCTGGATGTTACAGCAGCGCCTGCCACGTCGCTTCGGTCGCCGCGCATTCCAATTGCTGTCACACCCTAAATTCAGAGCAGGCTACGACTTCCTACTGGCCCGCGGCCAGGTAGAAGGCGGGCAAATCCTGGAGCTTGCCGATTGGTGGACACAATTCCAACACGCTGATGCTGGTAAACAAAAGAAACTGCTAAATCAGTTACGTCAAAAAGAGGGCGCAGCACCGCGTAAGCGCCGTCGTCCTCGTAAGCCAAAGCCTGAAAATCATGCAGAGTAGTCGCGTTTTTATTGGACTGGGCAGCAACCTGGGCGACTCAGTCGGACAATTGGTTGCCGCCATTTGCGCCATCAACGATCTGGAAGGCACGCAAGTCGTGAATTCATCCTCGTTTTATCAAAGCAAGCCAATGGGCCCGCCCGACCAACCGCCTTATGTAAATGCGGTGGCAAAACTCACTACCACGATGCAACCCCACGATTTATTGCGCAGTCTGCAAAAAATTGAGACCGCGCTTGGACGAATTCGCGATGGCGAACGCTGGGGCCCACGCACAGTGGATTTAGACATACTACTGTTCGGTGAAGAAACCATCGACACTCCGGATCTCACCGTGCCCCATTACGGCATGGCAGAGCGTGAATTTGTTCTGGTACCGCTATTTGAAATCGCACCTGAACTTATTATGCCCGACGGCCACCCGTTATCTGTATGGGTGTCCCGTTGCTCTCTTGATGGCCTGAAGCGCCTTCCCTCTTCCAATCGCACGTAAAATACGTATAGTTCCCGTGTATCCTCTTTAGGAGATCACCTATGAAAAAAATAACAATTTCTACCCTGCTGGCAAAAAAGCAACGCGCTGAGAAAATCACTGCGCTGACCGCTTATGACGCGAGTTTTGCCAAGCTATTCGACGAGCAAGGCATTGATGTGCTGCTCATTGGCGACTCATTGGGTATGGTGCTGCAAGGACAGGACAGCACGTTGCCGGTAACCACAACCGACATTGCCTACCACACGCGATCGGTTCGCGCTGGTGCGGAACGCGCTTTTGTGATCGCTGATATGCCATTTATGTCGTACGCAACGCCAGAACAAACCTACGCTAACGCAGCGACATTGATGGCTGCTGGCGCCAGTATGGTTAAACTGGAAGGCGGCGATTGGCTTGCAGAATCTATCAGTGGTCTGAGAGACCGTGGCGTTCCTGTGTGCGGCCACCTTGGTTTGACCCCTCAGTCAGTGAATGTTTTCGGCGGCTTTAAAGTACAGGGGCGTGAAGAGGACAAAGCACAACAGTTGCTGGATGACGCGTTAGCACTTGAACAGGCTGGTGCACAGCTACTGGTACTGGAACTGGTGCCAACTTCACTAGCCAAACGTATCAGCGAAGCACTGACAATTCCGGTTATTGGTATCGGCGCAGGTCCTCACACCGATGGACAAATCCTGGTTATGCACGACATGTTCGGCATCAGCGCCAATTACATGCCAAAGTTTTCAAAGAACTATTTAACCGAAACCGGTGATCTTCGCGAAGCGGTAAGCCGGTATATAGAACAGGTACAAGCGGGCGAATTTCCTGGCCCGGAACACAGCTTCGAGTAATCATGAAATTTATTGAAACCTTAAGCGCCCTGCGCGAGATTCGCCAGCAATGGCGTAATACTCAACAACGTGTTGCGTTCGTCCCAACCATGGGAAATCTGCACGACGGTCACATCGAACTGGTGAAAAAAGCCAGGACACTGGCTGATGTCGTTGTTGTGTCGATTTTTGTTAACCCAATGCAGTTTGGTGCAAACGAAGATCTGGACGCCTACCCACGCACTCTGGATGCCGATAAAGCCAAACTGGAAGCCGAAGGCGTAGACGCCTTGTTCTTTCCCTCAGCCAGCGACATCTATCCGCACGGTTTGAATGAACAGACGTTCGTTGAGGTCCCCGGCATCTCAGATTTGTGGTGTGGAGCCAGTCGCCCCGGGCATTTTCGCGGTGTCGCGACTATCGTATGTAAGCTTTTCAACATGGTTCAACCTGACGTTGCGTGTTTCGGCGAAAAAGACTTCCAGCAATTGCAGGTTATCCGCACTATGGTGGAAGACTTATCCATGCCCATCGATATCGTTGGCGTTCCTACCCGCCGCCAGCCAGGTGGATTAGCCATGAGCTCGCGCAACGGCTACCTGACCGAGACCCAACGACAACAAGCCACGCAAATATTCGCTACCATGAACACGATGCGTGATGCCTTGCAAGCCAGGAGTGACAGCCAACAGGCCATTCTTGACCTGGCAACGGCGCAATTAGAAGGGGCTGGCTTAAAACCTGACTACGTTGCCATATGTAATGCCCGCACATTGCAGCCAGCCACTGAAGAAGACAACGATTTGGTGATCTTAATGGCGGCCTACATGGGTAAGACCCGCCTTATCGATAATTTACACTTTACGCGTTAAGCCTCTTTCTGTCAGGGCAGACTGGTCTGCCCTGACATAATTATCACCTTTGCCCCAATCTACTTTGCCGGTCTTCTGACTCACTGCTACGCTTTACTTAGTTTCCGCAACGAGCCAATGCATTATGAGTGACTCAACACACTCAACTCACAGATTGTATGACGAGCTTCAGGAGCTTCTGCGATGTGATAATCGCGTATTCAATTTTATTGACAGTACGGCCCTTGACGGCCTTTGGTATTGGGACTTAGAAGCCCCCGAACACGAGTGGATGAGCGACTCGTTTTGGCAAACACTAGGCTATGATCCGGCGACTAAACAGCACTTAGCATCTGAATGGCAATCGATCATTAATCAGGATGACCTGGCTGTCGCGACTGAAAATTGTTTAAAGCACTGTGAAGACCCATCACACCCTTATGACCAAATTGTTCGCTATACCCACGCCACGGGGAAAACGATCTGGGTTCGCTGCAGAGGGATGGCCATCCGGGACGAATCCGGAAAACCGATTCGATTGCTTGGTACACATACCGACGTTACCGCATTAAAAGAACAAGAGCTGACGCGAGTACAAACTGAACAAGAGCAAAAACTGGCCTACAAAAAACAAGCCCTTGTACTCGAGGAGCTCGAAAGGACGGCCAGTATAGGCACCTGGGAGATAGACTTACAAACCAATGAAATCACCTGGAGCCCACAAACCAAGCGTATTCATGAGGTCCCTCAGGATTACACACCAACCATTACTTCCGGGATAAACTTTTATAAAGAAGGCGAGAGCCGCCGTGTGATATCTGAAGCAGTAGAGCAAGGTATTGCCCATGGCACGCCATGGGATTTAGAACTTGAACTTGTCACCGCCAAAGGAAGAAATATTTGGGTGAGAGCCTTGGGTAAGCCCCACTTTGAGGACAACAAATGCGTCCGCTTATTTGGTGTTTTTCAGGACATATCCCAACAGAAACAAGTTGAAAAAGCGTTGCGTGATGCTCGCCAGGAAGCCATAAATAACGCCGTTCGATTGCAACTTGCCCACAACTCAGTCGGTATGGGTGTGTTTGAACTGGACCTGACAAACGGCGAATTACACTGGGACAAGTGGATGTACCCGCTCTACGGCGTATCTGAAGCGCAATTTTCCGGCGCTTATGATGCCTGGGAACGGTGTGTTCACCCCGAGGATATAGAGCAAGCGAAAGCGCTACTGGTTACCGCTATTGCAGAAACGAGTACGTATGACACCCAATTCAGAATTATCCGGCCCGACGACGGCAAGGTTCGACACATCAAGGCAAATGCGGCCGTAGTTACCGACGATACTGGCACGCCAGCCAAAGTGATTGGGGTAAACTATGATATTACCGACAAAGTAAATACGATGGCGGTGTTAAGGCAAGCTAAACAGAAAGCGGAAAGCGCGGCGCAGGCTAAGAGTGACTTTCTCGCCAATATGAGCCACGAAATCCGCACTCCGATGAATGCCATTCTGGGCGGAATTCAACTGCTAAGAAGCGCTAACCTGAATGAACCTCATAAAACGATTATTAACAATGCCGCTTTTTCGGCACAGAGTTTACTCACTATCATCAATGATATTCTCGATTACTCGAAAATTGAGTCCAACAAACTTACTCTCGAAAAAGCGCCCTTTTCCCTCAAAGATGTTATCAATTCGATCACTTATGAACTGGATGCACTGGTTAGCAATAAAGGCATAAAGTTAATCACCGCCATAGAGAAAAACGCAGAAGATGGCTGGATAGGAGATGTAGTCCGGGTAAAACAGGTGCTGCTGAATATTGTGTCCAATGCCGTTAAATTCACCTCTGAAGGCGAAGTACGCGTGCATATTCATTGTGAAAAGTACCAAACCAAGCAGGCATTGTTTATTGAAGTGACCGATACCGGCATTGGTATGTCTGAAGCGATGTGTCAGCGTATTTTTGAACGCTTTACCCAGGCAGATACCTCTACGACCCGGAAATTTGGTGGCACTGGCCTGGGTATGTCGATTACGCAAAGCCTGGTTAATTTGATGGGGGGCGAACTGAGGCTCAATAGTACAGAGGGTAAGGGCACAACGGTGAATGTCATTTTACCCCTGACACCAACGCCGCTGGATGAAACAGGTACACCAGTAAGAACCTTATCGACGCCGCAACTTGCCGGTGTGCGCGTACTGGTAGCCGAAGACAATGCAATCAATCAGGCTGTTATAGAGGCGTTTTTAAATGAAACTAACGCGGATATTACGCTGGTTGAGAATGGTATAGAAGCCGTCGATACAGTGAAACGTGAGGACTTCGATATCATACTGATGGACATTCATATGCCTGAAATGGACGGGCGACAAGCTCAACAACACATCGCTCAGCTAAAAAAGCACATTCCTATTGTCGCGCTCACTGCCAATGTCATGCCTGACGACGTAGCCGACTATATAAAGCAGGGATTCGTGAGCCACATTGGCAAACCTATTGAGGTAACTACCCTGTACAGTGTACTCAGGCAGTATACCGGGCGTGGATAGCGGAAACCTCGGCTTTTAGCCTTAATTGTTGACGACGTTGGCTAACGGTTCCCCGGAGGGCGTTAAGTCCTGCCAGACACGATTGCGCATCGCAATTTCATGCTGCTCTTGCAAAATCGCTTTTAAGTCGGCCAGTGTGGTTAATGGATTTGCCAGCACCACCCTGAATACCGTAATGGGATAAGCACCGTAGGTCGGGCTTTCCAGGCGTGTCCTTGAGACAAACGATTTACCCGCCTCACGTTGAAGCTTTTGCACATTTACAACTAATCTGTCGACTTTGCCATTCAGTCGCTGCGCTTTACCGGCAGGTAACGCGAGTAAGGTTTGCTGAACAGACTGCGGACAGACACGGTAGGTCAGTAACGAAAGCGTTGGCGAGGTAACCAGCTCAAAATCCGGATGCTCGTCTATCATTTTGGCGAATTGCTTCGCTTTGTCGATACTTTGATTGATCAGCAACTCATAACCACGACGCCCCAGAATATGTAATGACGAATACACCATCATCGCCATTCCGTTACGCGAGCCTTCCAGCGTTGTAGCGCCGAGGTCTTTTGAACCTTCCCGAAGGATATACTGCGCATGATGACGTACCGCATTGGCATGCTCAGGATTCTTAAACAATGTCATACCGGCCCCCATGGGGACATACATCTGTTTATGGGCGTCGATGGTAACAGAATCCGCCCGCTCAATGCCTTTCATAATGTAGCGGTAAGACTGTGAAAACAACGTCGCACCGCCCCAGGCAGCATCGACATGGAACCAGCACCCCAACTCTTTTGCCACATCAGCCAGTTCATCCAACGGATCGACATGACCGGTTTCCGTGGTCCCACCAATCCCGACAATGGCCAGCAGCCGGTTGCCTTGTTCCTGGTAGGCTTTTCCTGCCTGCAGGGCTTTTTCCGGATCCAGCACCTGATCTGGACATGGTAATGTCAGCAGGCCTTCCCGGCCGATGCCCAGCAGATCAACGGCTTTCGACAAACTGTAGTGACCACGTTTTGAGCAAAGCACGCCGAGGTTGTTGATGTTGTAGTGACGAAGTGCACTGGCCAGGCCCGCTCGCGCGACGCCTGAAAAGCCTGAGTCAGGCCCGAGAAGTTTGTTTCTGGCAACCCACAAAGCGGTAATGTTAGCAACAGTGCCACCTGAACAGAATGCGCCCAATGCGTGACGGGCACTGTGCAGGTATTGCTCGTAAAATGATTCGGTCTGTTCATAAACAAGGTTGTGCATCATGCCAAGCACCTGACGCTCCAACGGAGTGAATGCTTTTGACGTCTCAATCTTAACCAGGTTTTGATTTAAACCAACAAGTAGCTTCGACAACGACAGATGAAAATACGGCAGCGCCGAGGTCATGTGCCCGATAAAGGTTGGAGAATAGGTATTAACAGAGTGAGCAACCAGCTTTTCCAGCAGGTTTTCCGCATGCGTCGACACGAACTCTGGCGATTCAGGCATTGCTGCATCGGCAAAGTCCTGCTCAACCTCTTCCAGCGAGGTTTTCTTAGTCACCACATGTTGCGACAAAAAATCCAGGATATTGTCGGAAAGGTGTTGTTCAATTTGTGCCAGCTTGGAGTCTTTGTGTTCCGGTTTGGTAAACACACGAAACAGGTGCTCTAAGCTTACTTGTGCTTCACCCACACTACACACCTCTCGAATAGAAACAAATTTCTGTGGCAGACCTGTTCACTGGCCCTATTTTCCACAGCATTGCGATAAGGCTACGTTTGAAACTCACCCTGTAAACTTAGCGGCAACCTTTCTTTCTGTTACCGAACTTTATCGCAGAATACACAATACACCAAGTACCGGAGGCGCAATTGAATGTCACACCGGTCATTTCAGGGCAACGATTATAAGGATTTTAACGTAAAAGCCCACGAAAAAGTGTAACACTATTGACACAAACGCCTACTTTCGCAGCATTTTCGCGCACTTTCAAGACTATGCGTCAGTGCTTCTCAATACCCAACAATCCTGACCACTGCGTAAATACTTCTCTTCAAAAGGGGTAATGGGGTCTGACGTTGCCACTTTTTCTATACGGGTGGCTTTGCCATAAAGTTCGCAGGCTCTGGCAAATTCCTGTAGATACAACAGCCAGTTGCTGCGCACTTCAATGAGCGGCGAAATAGCCATTAGATCGGGCATCGCTGGCCCACCGTGCCAACGCTTTTGCACCTGAGCAGATTTGGGGTAAGGGTTGGGGTAAAGTAAATAGTGACGCTCAATATGCCAAGCAGCTGTGGCTTGCGCCTCGTGTAACAGTCGCCAGAAGTCGTTCACATCGGCCCGGAAAACCCGGTAGTTATTGGCGTCCTGCTGATAGTGAGCGTGCTTGTCGACCCGCAATGCAGACTTGTCTAATCCAATTACACGGGCGTGCGGGTAGAGCTGAGCCAGTGTTGCGGTGCTTTTTCCCACTCCACAACACGAATCAACAATTA
>NZ_CFIDRX010000155.1:3049-10273 GCF_984433645.1 Marisediminitalea sp. | reverse complement strand
CAATTAAGAGAAAGGCCCACTCGATTGAGTGGGCCTTTTTCGTATGCGCGTTAAAAATGTCATCCTGGTTTCGCCCAGCGAAGAGCGGGACCCACGTTCCAATGGTCGTGTTGATAGCTTCACCATAGTAAACATCAGCAATACCGTCATCCCAGAAAGCACGAAGCGCGCCACTGTCATCCCGGAATGCGCGAAGCGCTTATCCGGGACCTAAGAGCAAACCATATTAAGCTAAATAGACTGTTCATAAGATCCCGGCACAAGGCCGGGACGACGGATGGGGCACAAGGCCAGGACGACGTATTTGGGGCAGCTACAGTCATCCCTGAAAGTGCAAACAACACCACCGTCATCCCGGAAAATGCGCAGCATTTATCCGGGACCTAAAAGCAAACCTGATTAAGTTAAACAGACTGTTGATAAGATCCCGGCACAAGGCCGGGACGACGGATGGGGCACGAGGCAGGGACGACAGATGGGGCACGAGGCCAGGACGACGTATTTGGGGCATAGGCACGGGACGTTTTATTTGGGGACAAGTATGGCATGACGTACTCTTTGAATGTACGAACAACACAACCGTCATCCCAGAAAGCGCGAAGCGCGCTACTGTCATCCCGGAAGATGCGCAGCATTTATCCGGGACCTAAGAGCAAACCTGATTAAGTTAAACAGACTGTTCATAAGATCCCGGCACAAGGCCGGGACGACGGATGTGGTACAAGACCGAGACGACGGATGGGGCGTAGGGCTGGGACTAAAGGCACAAAAAAAGCGGAATATGAGATTTCTCATATTCCGCTTTTTGGGATTTTTAAACTAGCTAATATTAGGCTTTAATCATCTTACGGCGTGCGAAGATAGCAACTACACCCAACAGCATCAGAGTTAAAGCTGGAGGTGTTGGAGCAGCAAGAGAAGCAGCAACGTAACCGTTGATCCAACCCATGTAAGACTCAAGAAGGATACCACCGAACAGGTCACCGAATGCACCAGGTGCCCAGCCAAGGTTAATACCAAATGTATTAATAGCTGCTAACCAGTACTTATCGTTCAGTGCGTCATAGATAAATGAAGGACCACCAGAGTCACCACCACCAATGTTTGCTTCAACGCTTTCGTCTAACGATGTGCTACAAATAGAGCCTACACCAAGGTCAACGTCACAAAAAGTATTGATAGTTTCATCGAAAAGAGCATCGTAACCGTCGAAATCCGCATACCAGACTTCTGCAGGCGCACCGAAACCAGACTCATCATCACCTTCAATGAAGTCTACGATGTTCTGACCAGTTAGTTTTTCATCAAACGTTGCGTAACCCAGCTCACCGATGTCGCCACTTACACTTGGATCGTCATACTGGTTGTAATAACCATAGAAACCATCACCACGCGTACCGTAACCAACCATGTTGAAGATATCACCGTCAGCGCCAGCACCTGTTGCTGCTACAGAACCAGTGTACATGTCGTAAATTTCAACATTTTCTGGGATGTCGTCATACAGGGTGATAATGGCAACGTCATCGTTTACACAGCCAGCTGAACCGTCTGGGCAAACATTGAAGCCGTCGTAGTCAGGGTGAATAACAACGCTACGTGCCTGCATTACGTTACCTGACTCATAATACGCGCCGTCGTTGTTAAACGCGATATTGATACGGTTCTCAGGACGGTATAACTGCATTACATCGCCCTGGTCAGTAGCATCAACACAGTGTGCTGCTGTCAAGATGTGACGGCGCGAGATTGCTGTTCCTGTACAAACAAAACTCGCATTGTCGATAACTGGGTTAATAGCAACAACACCAGTATAACGTGAACTGGTAACGTTTGCGTCGATACGAGGTGCTAAAACTGCAGCCCAGTCTGTAGATCCTGCGCCATTGCCAGCAGTAATGTACGGAGTAGGTGTCGCGCCAGTAGCATTGATCAGCGATTGATCAGCCACAGCCGGGGCAGTAACAGCAATGGCTGCAACAGCCAATGTCGCTAGAGTATTATTGTATTTCTTCATTTATCAAATTCCCTTGGTGATTGTTAACTTATTCTTGTTAACTACTTTACAAAACCAAGAACTCTCAGAGGTGCCACACTGTGTGTGAATTTTCTAGTGTTCGGTGATGTTGTTAGCAAAAATCATGCCTTCTAATAAAATCAATAAGTTAGAGTGATTGGTGTAATGCTTTGTAAAATAATTTGACATAGACGTAAGGATAAGAAAAAGAAACGTGTGCCAATGTTTAAATTAACTCTTAGGTGCAAGCGCAGCAAAACTCCGTTACTCTAAAAAACAAAAACAACATTGCCTACGTCAGAGATATAAACCATGAAGTACTCCAAAATATTTACCTCGCTTACTTTTGCGGGACTTTTGTTGAGTGGTTGTAGCAAGCCTTCAACGGAAGAATTATTGTTAGAAGCGAAGCAACAATTGTCAGAAGGCAATGATAATCAAGCCGTTATTATTTTAAAAAACGCGATTGTCGAAGATGGTAGACAACTTGAACCGCGCTTGCTTTTAGCGAAGATTTATTTATCAAATGGCGATGGTCTGAGTGCGGTTAAAGAACTAAAACGCTCAGTTAAACTCGGCGCTAAAGAAGCTATTGTCGCCGGGCCTATGGTAGAAGCCTTATTTACTGCTCAGGAGTTTCAGTCATTAGTTGATTACGTCGACGAATTACTACCTGCAACACGTGAGTCACAGCTTGATAAATTTCGTTTTTATCAGGCTTTTTCGTATTTAGAATTAGGTAAGCTAGAAGCAGCGCGCCGACTGATAGAGCGTGCACCTTCAGCAGTGGACTCGGAATATACACTGGCAACTGACTATATACTTGCGCTTGTCACTGATGATCGGAATACGTTAAACAAAATAGGCGAGCGTATAATTAACGTTGAATCTGTTTTTGCAGATGCGTTGTGGCTCGTCGGTAAAGTGAGCTACTTACAAGAAAACTACCCATTAGCGGTAAAAGCCCTTTCTCTTTATGAACTGCGACGCGAGCAATTTTTACCAGCCAGTTTCCTGCATGCAAAAGCGTTAATGCAAGCCGGAGAAGTTGAAGAGGCACAACAGAAAGTAGATGCTTTGATTGCCGCCTATCCGGATGAGCCTGTGAGTAACTTGCTTGCAGCTACGTTAGCGTTCCAGCGCAAGGATTATGCTAAGTCCTTTCAATTTGCTACCAATACTATTCAAATCTCAGGTAATAATGCACAGAGTCAGCTACTAGCCGGGCTGTCAGCTTATTTTACAGGGGATATGGAAGCCGCGTTTTATTATTTAGACCCAATCGAATCGTTTCTAACGGAAGGGCATGTGGCAAAAAGGGTGTATTTAGCCACGCTGGTAAAGCTGAAAAAAAATGATAAGGCCTTTAAAGTACTGGGAAGCAAGGAAACGCAGGATACACAAGCAGCAGCAATTATGGAGCGTGCCGGGTTCCAGCTATTAGTAAGTGGTGACGCCGAGAAAGGCCAATTGCTGTTAGACAAAAGCGCTTCATTAAATGAGGTTGGTTCAGATAGCTATTATCAAGGTGTCGCCCAGATTCTCTCTGGTAATGAGAATGGCCTCGACGTATTGAAAAATCTGGTTGATGCTAACCCTCAAAATTTACTCGCCAGGTTATCTGTTGCTTCCGTGTTAATTACAGAACAAAAATTTGAGCAAGCTGAAGAATACCTTGAGGGTATAGAAGACGCTGAGGCTTCTAACGAGCAAACCAGGCAGGTTGCATTGCAGCTAAAAGCTCAGATCGCTAAGGCCCGCAATTTACCAGAACAAATGGCCGCAATATATAAGGCGATATTGGAACAGTATCCCGCAAACGAAGAAGCAAATTTGTTCTTTGCTTATGAAGCGCTAAAGCAAAATGATGGAAAAGCAGCAATGGTCTTTGTGGAAACCGTGCTAGCAGAGAACCCCACAAATATACAAGCGTTGCTGTACGGTGTTGCATCACTTCAGCAAATGGGTGAAGAAGACAAAATTATCCCATTGCTTGAAAAGGCGAGTACAGTGGGTGACGACGATGAAATGGTGAGAATGATGTATGCCGAAACCCTATATCGCCAAGGTTTTTCAGCGCGTGCATTGAATGAGCTCGATAGCTTGTATGCCAGCTTTGACTCCCTTTCTAAACGTTATTGGCAGCTGTATGCGGAAGTCACTAAAAGAGAGAAGACACTCGAGGATTATTTTAATGTGCTGCGACAATGGCGCGAAGCTTATCCTCAGGACCTTACGGTTCATTACCGTTTAATTGAGTTCTTCCTGGCTAACAGAGACTTTGGCAGAGCAAAGTTTGTCATCGATAAAGCGCTGGAGTTGGCACCTAACGATACGGCAATCAAATTACAACTTGCAGACTGGCAAATTGAAACACGCCAAATCGAAGAGGCGCGCCTGACCCTGGCCGGCATGAAAGTAGACGGTGTGTTTGCAACAGCAAAACAAGGCATAGAGGGGAAACTGGACTATTTTGCTGGCAGGTATGAAGTCGCTTTGCCCAAGGTCGCTCGTTTCTATGCCGACCAGCCTACCACCCAATATGCGACGTTACTTCGCGCATTGTATTTCAAACTCGATAGAAAAGATGACGCTCGTGCTATGTTGTCACAGCATGTGCAGAATCATCCGTATGACAATGTTATACGCATTTTATTGGCGAATGATTTGTACAAGGTCGATCCGCAGCGCGCCATAAAATTATACGAAGACTCGCTGTCGTATAGTGAAGACAACGAAGTTGTGTTGTTCTCCTTGTCCAGACTGGCAATGGAACAAGAGCAACACGACAAAGCCATTGAATACGCGGGAAAACTCATTGAGCTGGATAACAGTAACCCTAAATATCTGAATTTGAGTGGGATGACATTGTTGCACTCTGACCAAACCCGCCTGGCAATCAAGCGGTTGCAACAGGCTTACGAGGGCTCTAACAAAAACATTATCTATGCAATGGATTACGCAGAAGGGTTACTGGCAACCGGTGATAAGCAATCTGCTATCGATGTGTTAGAAGCCATTTCTAATCCTTTACCTGCTTTCAAGCGCCGTATACAAGCAATGCTTGAACAAGCGAAGGGTTAATCCATTGCTGTGGAGTGCCCCGACGGGGCACTCTTTTACCCGCCCAATTCTTTCCTTAAGTCTAATACCTATCAGACCAAAGAACTAAACAAAAAATTAACATTTGCGGCTAGAATGGCGATAACTAATAGAAGTTAGTCTATAGTTATCGAGACAATAATATAATCACTAAGAAGAAGTCCATTGCCGTGAAAAATTCAATTATTCAGTTATTTGTGGTTGGTGTTGTTCTGGCGGTTTTAGGGATCTTGGCTACGCCCTGGTGGATAGCCGCTATTGTGGCCGGCATTGCAAGCGCAGTCAGCAGTTACTTTCTACAAGACGCTCAAGAATCAGTACCGGCCGAAGTACAGCAAAACGATGGCCATATGGTCAAAACCGGCGAACTTATCAGTAATTCTGCCAGTCGCATTGCTATTGGCGGTGCCACAGTCTCACATTTCCTCGACAAGTTGTCAGCTATGTTTAAGCAACAAGTCGCCAGTGTGCAAGAAATTGCGTCCCGAATCGAGCGGATAGAAACCGGCAACCGGGAACTAATCGAGTATGCCGGCCAGGCTGAGGAAACGATTCAGACGTCGGATGAAAAAACACAGAAAAGTCGCGCATTACTTGCTCAACTTCTCGCCCAACAAGAGACATTAAGTCAACAAATCAACGACTCTAAAGCTATGTTGATGAGCTTAAGAACCAGTGCTGAGTCGATAGGAAGTATTACTACAACCATCAACCAACTGGCCGATCAAACGAATATGCTTGCGCTGAATGCGGCTATTGAGGCTGCTCGCGCTGGTGATCAGGGGCGTGGCTTTGCGGTAGTCGCTGACGAAGTACGCGATCTGGCTAAGAAAACTACCGATGCCACACAGGGCATTGACGACGTACTTAACGAAATCAATCAAAACAGCCAGAATTCGGTGCAGGCCATTGAAAGGGTAGCGTCAGCCGGTGATGAAATGTCGCAAATTATAAGTGAGTCGTCGGCACTCATTGAGGCTGCAAGTGAAGCTTCCACGCTGGCTGCCAGTACCATGTCCATGATGAAAGACACGGTAAATCAACATGGTGAAGCGAATCAGGGCATCAGCGTAAATGCGGTTCAATTAAGTGAAAATACCGTACACTTGGAATCTGAGTTGAGTGATGTGTCTGAGAAAGTTTTGGCCCTGAGCCATCAAACTGAAGACATCTTCCGCCAATTGCAAGTGTTCGATTTACATAACCGCAATGCCCAGGTACAACGTATTGCCAAAGAGGCGGCCCGGAAAATCGGTGAGTTGTTTGAACAGGCGATAGCATCCGGTAAGATTTCTGAGCGGGACTTATTTGATTTTAACTACAAGCCGGTACCAAACACTAACCCACAAAAGTACACCACGCAATTCGATACCTTTACCGATCAGCATTTACCTGCCATTCAGGAGCCCATTCTGGATAGCAATGATTTTATTATTTACGCTGGCGCTGTAGACATAAACGGGTATTTCCCGACACACAACAAAAAATTTGCGCACCCAATGACAGGAAACTACGACGTCGATTTGGCGAAAAGCAGAACAAAACGTATTTTCAACGACTATACCGGCTCCCGGTGTGGTAAGAATACCGAGAGCTTCCTGTTACAAACCTATAAGCGCGATACTGGCGAAGTGATGCACGATTTGTCTGCGCCCATTTATGTTAATAATAAACATTGGGGTGGCTTCCGCATTGGTTACCAGGCTTCGTCTTAACATAGGCTGAGTGTAGCCATTACTTTACTGTAAATTAATCCTTCAACAGCGGGCAATGTTAGCCCGCTGTGTTAATATTTTCGTTAATTCACAAACAAAATTTTCAAACTATTTGAAATATTCTGAAAAGCACGTCGGTCTTATCTTGTAAGTGTGACCACAACGTGAATATATTTTTTGGAGTGTACCTATGAAATCAGTAACTAAAACGTCTGTTGCAACCGCTATTGGTGCTGTTGTTTTGAGTTCTTTGTCTGCGGCTTCTTTTGCTGAAAGTGCTAACCCTTTCGGTGCACAGCAACTTGAGTCTGGCTACATGCAATTTGCTGCTGAAGGCAAATGTGGCGAAGGGAAGTGCGGCGAGTCCAAGTCGAAAAAAGAAGGCAAGTG
>NZ_CFIDRX010000155.1:0-2949 GCF_984433645.1 Marisediminitalea sp. | reverse complement strand
GCAAATGTGGCGAAGGGAAGTGCGGCGAGTCCAAGTCGAAAAAAGAAGGCAAGTGCGGTGAAGGTAAATGCGGTGAAACTAAAGCCAAGAAAGAAGGCAAGTGCGGCGAAGGTAAATGCGGCGGCGACAAAGCCAAGAAAGAAGGCAAGTGCGGCGAAGGTAAATGCGGTGGCGACAAAGCCAAGAAAGAAGGCAAGTGCGGCGAAGGTAAGTGTGGCGGCGCAGCTTAATCTGGCACGGTTAATTTAACAGCCCAACACTATGAAAACGATCAAAGGTGCCGGCCTGGGACTTCGCAGGGAGATGCTCGACGAGCTACTTCCTGTGTTACCCGACGAGGTCGATTTCTGGGAAGTCGCGCCCGAGAACTGGATACCCTTAGGTGGTAAGTTCAGTGAAGATTTCGAGCGGTGTGCCAGGCAGACTCAGTTATCAACGCATGGATTGTCGTTGTCAATCGGTGGTCCTGATCCTTTGGACCATCGCTTCCTGAAAGCCGTAAAACAATTTCTGGATAGGCATGACATTCCGCTCTACAGTGAGCATTTGAGTTACTGTGGCGCACAAGGCCATATGTACGACCTGATGCCCATTCCGTTTACCGAGGAAGCCGTTCGTTACGTGGCAGACCGGGCAAATGTGGTGCAGGATATTATCGAACGGCCCCTGGTACTCGAAAATGTCTCCTATTATTTAACGGCTCATGCGCAGATGACAGAGTTAGAATTTATTAACGCCGTGTTGTCTGAGTCGGGTTGTTCACTTTTGCTCGACGTAAATAACGTTTACGTGAACAGCATAAATCATCGATACGACCCTAAAGCGTTCATCGACGGATTACCGAGCAATAAAATTGTATATGGTCATATTGCCGGACATTACGAAGAGGCGGAAGATCTGCGTGTTGATACACACGGTGCGGATGTCATTGAAGAAGTATGGGCGTTACTGGCCTATGCATATCGTCAACATCACGTGTTCCCAACGCTGCTAGAGCGAGATTTTAATATACCCCCGTTGGAAACGCTGCTGCAGGAAGTCAGGCGAATTAAATCTATACAGCAACAGGTGATGAACGAACAAGTGGGAGTAGCCTAATTGCGTTTAACTGAACAACTCACTGAACTCGCCACCGCTATCCGCTTTCCTGAGCAAACCAGTGAGCAAGACCAGGATACACAAAGGCGACTGGCTATTTACCAGTCGCTGTTCTTCAACAATGTTGAAGGCTTTATTCGCAACGGCTTCCCCGTGTTACATTCGCTTTACGGCGACGATAACTGGCAGCAACTGGTGCGTACCTTTTTTCAGCAGCACCCAAGCCGTTCACCGTATTTCATTGATATCAGTAAAGAATTTGTTGAGTTTCTGAGTAACGCTTATGAGCCAACATCATCAGACCCAGTGTTTCTGAAAGAGCTGGCGCATTACGAATGGCTGGAGCTGGCGTTATCGGTCAGAAAAACCGACAGCCCGGTTACGTATTGGCAAGGAGAAACAATACCCGACTACGTGCGCAGTTCCCCGTTGTCGGAACTAGCCGGTTACGCTTATCCGGTGCACATGATTGGCCCGGATTTCCAACCGGAAGCGCCTGGCGAGCAACATTTTTACTTACTCTACAGAGACAGTGAACACCACGTTGGCTTTCAGCACCTGAATCCATTGGCGGCACTCACGTTTGATCTTCTCAACCAGCAACCTACCTCAGTTGAGCGTTTGTGTGAGCGGGTTCATCAGCAAGCCGCCGGATTGCCGTTAAATACCGTACAACAAGGCGTTCAGCAGCTTGTTAGTCAATGGCTTACCTGTGGCGCCGTGACAGAAGCATAACAACGGCGCCTTCGGGTTGATGTAAGCTGCTCAGATTCCCTTACAACAATACACTCAGTGAATGGTCAGATTTTGACTGCTTAGCGCATTACCTCTGTCAATTAGGTTTCGTTTCGATTACCATTTAGGGCCATTTTTTAGGCTTAAATTAACTGGAATTTTTCATGGCTGGTAACGAAGATTTTAAAGAAGTATTTAATTGGTGGTATTTTCTGGGTGCGGTAGTTGCACTGCTAGCCTTCCCATTATTACCAACGATTGCTGGTTGGTTTACATTCTACTTTTCTTAAAGCCTTGCCGGAATAATTAAAGGATTCGGCATGAGTTCAGAATATATTAAATCAGTAGTAAAAACGGTGCCTGACTACCCGAAACCGGGTATTCAATTTCGCGATGTCACAAGCGTACTTGAAGACTATCAGGCATTCAGCCAGTGCATAGCTATGTTGCTGGACAAGTATCGGCCATATGGTTTTACCAAAGTAGCGGGTACTGAAGCACGTGGCTTTTTATTTGGAGCGCCACTGGCATTAGAATTAGGCATCGGTTTTGTACCCGTTCGTAAGCCTAACAAACTGCCCCGAGATGTGCTTAGCGAAAGCTATGAATTAGAATACGGCAAAGACACGCTGGAAATTCACAAAGACGCGATATCACCGGGCGACAAAGTGTTGTTGATTGACGACTTGTTAGCCACGGGCGGCACAATTTCTGCGACGGCCAAATTGATCCGCAATCTCGGCGGTAAAGTTGAGCACGCAGGGTTTGTTATTGGCTTGCCTGAACTGCACGGTTATGAACGTTTAACCGAGCTGGGCGTCGAGCCGTATTGCATCTGTGAATTCGAAGGCGAGTAAGGAAGCTTAGATTGGCTTATCAGGTACTGGCAAGAAAATGGCGTCCCGGACGCTTTAGTGAGTTAGTAGGGCAGGAGCACGTGGTTTCTGCCATCACCAATGCATTGCAAAACGACCGGTTGCACCATGCTTACCTGTTCACCGGTACCCGGGGCGTGGGGAAAACCACGATTGCCCGCATATTTTCTAAAAGCCTGAACTGTGAACAAGGGCAAAGTGCAAACCCTTGTGGGCAATGCGGTACGTGTCAGGAAATTGA
>NZ_CFIDRX010000154.1:0-10401 GCF_984433645.1 Marisediminitalea sp. | reverse complement strand
GAGTATCGATATCAACCGGCTTAGGATACGCCGCAGTGTGACAGAAAGACTGCATAGTCAGATCAGCAGTAAAGCCAAGACACGCCAGATCTTTCAGTTCATCACGGGTCATAGGACCTGTGGTGTCCTGAGAACCAACGGTGGTCATCTTAGGCTCGCAGTATGTACCTGGGCGGATACCATCAACGCCACACGCTTTACCTACCATTTTCTGAGCCAGTGTAAATCCTTTACCAGTGTCAACAGGTTGCTCTGGCTTACGGAACAAATCAGACGGACCTAAACCTAATGCTTCACGGGCTTTTTCAGTCAAGCCGCGACCGATGATCAGGTTGATACGGCCACCAGCACGTACTTCGTCCAGGATGACCTTAGACTTGTAGCTGTACTCAGCCAGTACTTCACCAGTTTCGTGGTTAGTGATTTTGCCTTCGAACGGATAGATGTCGATCACATCACCCATGTTCATTTTTTCAACGTCAGCTTCAAACACTAACGCACCCGCATCTTCCATGGTGTTGAAGAAGATTGGCGCTACTTTAGAGCCAATACATACACCGCCGCCACGCTTATTTGGTACGCCTGGCAGGTCTTCACCGAAGAACCACAGAACCGAGTTAGTTGCAGATTTACGAGAAGAACCCGTACCGACTACGTCACCGACGAAAGCAACCGGATGGCCTTTGGCCTTCACTTCTTCGATTTGTTTCATTGGGCCTTTCACGCCGTGCTCTTCTGGCTCAAGACCGTCACGGGTCATTTTGTAGGCCGCTAAGGCGTGCAGAGGGATATCAGGACGTGACCAGGCATCAGGCGCAGGTGACAGGTCATCAGTGTTTGTTTCACCGGTTACTTTAAACACGGTGTAAGTCATCTTGTCAGCCATTTGCGGACGTGAAGTGAACCACTCACCTTCAGCCCAGGACTTGATGACGTCAGTTGCGAATTCGTTACCTGCTTTATGCTTTTCTTCAACGTCGTGGAAGGCATCAAACATCAGCAGAGTATGCTTCAGCTCTTTAGCTGCCAGAGGCGCAAGCGCCGCGTCGTCCAATAATTCAACCAACGTCGCGATGTTGTAACCACCGTGCATGTTGCCCAGTAATTCAATCGCTTTTTCTTTGCCGATCAGGTCGCAGCTTACTTCGCCTTTAACGATGGCACTTAAGAAACCCGCTTTTACGTAAGCAGCTTCGTCAACACCAGGAGGTACACGCTCAGAGATCAGCTCTAACAGGAACGCTTCTTCTCCTGCAGGCGGGTTCTTCAGTAATTCTACCAACCCAGCCACTTGTTCCGCATTCAGCGGTTTTGGCGGGATTCCTTCAGCAGCACGCTCATCTACGTGTTTGCGATATTCTTCTAACACGATGTTTTCCTCATGGTTATTCCTGCCTGGTTTGACGGTCGACGGCAGGAAGTGACTATAAAAGCGCCAGAATTATAGCGGTTTGTGTTCCAAAATTGAATTCCAACGCGCTGACGCGCAGTTATAACGGCTATTCAGGCAGACTATTTATAATGCAGAGCAGTGATTACATGCTAATGACTACTCTAGCGTAAGCTGTGTTCTGGCACATTTTTCGGACGCAATGGTGAAAAACGCATAATGCGAGCTCTCTCTCCATCGGTCAGTACATAAATAGCGCCGTCGCGCCCTATAATTACGTCGCGCAAACGCTCATTTATGGTAGCAAAAATTTGCACAGCCGACATGCGATTTTGGTCTAATGAGACAGCATAGAGCGCTTTATTTTTAAGGCTCGTCACCAACAGGTGATTCTGCAATTCCGGAAACACATCGTTGTGGTAGATCGTCATCCCTGATGGGGCTATCGAAGGTGTCCAGTTCAAGATTGGATCCTGCATACCTTCGTATTGCGTAAACGGCGAAATACGCGCTCCGGAATAGTCGCGCCCCAGGGTAACAACTGGCCAGCCATAGTTTTGGCCAGCTTTCACCAGGTTAATTTCATCACCGCCATCCGGACCGTGCTCGTGCAGCCAGATATCACGGCTTTTGGGGTCCTGTATAAGCCCTTGCGGATTGCGATGCCCTAATGTGTAAATGTATTGTTCCGCTTCTGAATCGCCGCCTGCAAACGGGTTGTCAGCTGCAGGTTTGCCACCTGTAGTGAAACGCAACACCTTACCTAAAAAGCTGTCTTTGCGTTGCGCTTGTTCGCGATAATCAAACCCATCACCACTGGTCATTAACCAGGTATCGTCCGGCAATTGCAGGAGCCGCCCACCGTAATGCACCGGAGTGTCTTTCGGAGTCGACACCTTGAAAATATCCTTCACGACAGGTGTTTTGGTATCTAACACAGTCGTACCGAAAGTAAGGTAGTTTTCACCTGCGGAACCACTGGCGTAGCTGAGGTATACCCGTCGCGACTCGGTAAAATCACGAGCCAGTTCAATATCCAGTAATCCCCCTTGCCCAGCCACATACAACTGTTCAAATTGCAGCGGTATTTCCTGACGCTGCCCGGCATGATCATACTCTATGATGACGCCACTGCGTTCTGTTATTAGCCACCCTCCTAACGGGTTTTCAACCGCCGCCCATGGGTAATCTAAATAGCCGGCAATCTGGGTTTGGTGATAATTTCCAGTCAATGCCGGCGCCTCGGCCGAGGCACTTAGCGCCAAAGGAGACGTACACCCTAAAAGAAAGCCTATCAGCCAGCATTGCCAGCCTCTCGAGAAACCTGAATTCATGCCCAAATAATGATCTACAACTTGTATTGCGCAGCTTACCATGAAATTATTGACCACCGCTAAATACCTTAGTCTTACCCTTCAGATTAACCAGAGAAGCAGTGAATGTCTGAACAAGCCACCGAATTCCACGTTGACACAGAGGTTAGCCGTTTTACCAAAGCGGGCGCGTTACTGGTTGCCTGGTTGGCTTGCTATACCATTGCAAGTGTTGCTCAATCTCAATTCGTACTGCAGAACCTTACTGAACTTGGTGTGGTGATTAATGGTAATCAATGGCTTGAACACACGATATTAGACTGGTGGGGTTTATTGCCGAAGTTCGGCGGCGCCATTTTCCTTTCCCTAACCCTGGCGCTGTTCATCAGTGGCAGACTGGGCCGCTGGTTGAAACTCAGACGCAACTGGCTGCATGCCGTTGGTGGTGCGTTAGCAATGTTGCTGATGCTGGCTATTATGCACCCATTGCTAAACGTCACGCTGATCGCCGGTACCCGCAGCTTCGCCGGATTGTGCTGGCAGGCACTTGCCGGGGCCGTTGGTGGTGAACTTTACCGAATACTGCGCCAGGACTTAGCGCGGTGGATTATTCAGCGCCCCAAACAAAACGCCCTTTTATAATCGGCCAGTGGATAACGAACACGGCATTCTTCGCCACACGTTCGTAGTCGTTACCCCACCGTTTATCGCTATTTCAGGTATTTTTTCCTTTTAGCTCTTGCCAAACAATTCCATCTTTGATTAAGATCAAATGATAATCGTTATCATTTGTATTTTTAATGTTAATAAATAAATCAGATATCCATCACAGGTCCATTTCATCCCTGCTGTTGTTGACCCTACTAAGTCCGGCGACCCTGGCTGGTACTGCCGACGATCCCGAAACGATTGTTGTAACTGGCACCCGTTCGCCGAAAGCTTTGTACGCCTCACCGGTGAATGTGGAAATTATAGAACAAGCCACTATCGAACGCTTGTCGCGTGGCACCTTGCGCCAGTTACTTGAAGTCATGCCCGGTGTAGTGGTAACCCGCAGCCGTAAGGACGGATATAACATTCAATTACAGGGTTTTAGTGCGGACCGGGTGTTAGTGCTCATGGACGGTCAGCCGCTCATTTCGCCGACGGGTTCGGCGGTTGATCTGGACCAAATCAGCGTTAATAACATTAAGCAAATCGAAATCGTGCGTGGCGCTGCCTCTGTCCTTTACGGTAGTTCGGCCATGGGCGGCGTAATTAACATCATCACCGAAGCGCCGAAAAAAGGTACAGTTCGTGTCACGCTGGAAGCCAATAGTTACGCTAATAATGCCAGAGATGATGATAACTGGGGGCAACTCTACCGGCTCCAGGCAACAGAGACATTGTTTGACTGGCAAACCAGCCTGAATGTGCAGTACATCGACGATCCAGGTTTCGATTACGACCCGGACACCGTGCTACAGAATGGCGCATCTAACGACAAAACCTTCCTGCATCTGGATCTGTCCCGTGAATTTTCACAGCTTCGGTTTTCCAGTAAATCCCGTTGGTTCAGCGAAAATAAATACAAAGTGTTGTCCAGCGTGCCAGGTCAGTCTTCCGTGCTGAGTTATCAGTCTGAAGTCGAGCAATGGCAACAGGATATGCGTCTTGCCGCCACAAACGACTGGCACATCAGCGCCCGGGCACTCGGGCATAATGAAACCAGTGGTAATTCAAACGGCTTGCGTGACACTCAGATTGCCATGCAGGAACTGGAGTTGCAGAAAGTCTGGATGGGCGACCTGGAGTGGATTGCTGGCATGACGCTGCATCAGGATCAGCTCGACCAGGTTAACCTCGCCTCACAGATTGTTGAAGTCGATGATGCCAGCCGACAGTCTGCTGAAGGCTTTGTACAGGTAAACGCCAGTTGGCAGTCTTTTCAAATGCTGCTTGGTTCACGGGTGCAATACGACAGTGACTTCAACTGGCACCAGGCCTGGCGCGGAAGCGTGAGTTATCGCATTGAATCCGGTGACCACAGCTGGCAGTGGCGAGCGGGTGCGGGGCAGAGTTACCGGGTGCCAAACCTGAAAGAACGCTACTACATTTTTGACCACAGCAACCTTGGTTACATGATCATCGGCAATGACGAACTGGTTCCGGAAACGGCCAATAATGTCTCGGGCGGCGTGAAGTGGCTCTATCGGCCCAATACAGACTGGCAATTCTCGTCAGACCTCAACCTCCACTACACCGACGCTGACGATTTTATTATCACCACCGCCGATGCAGCACTGTCTCAGCAGGCCGGTGTAGATGTGTTTGTTTACAGTAATGTTGAGCAAGCCGTCATTCAGGGCTTTGATGTCGCTTTAAGCGCAGAGCACAATGTTATTAAGTGGCAGGTTAACTACAGCTTTCTGGATGCCAAAGATGGCGACGGCCAGCGACTGGCTGAACGTCCCCGCCATCTGGTTAAAGCATCGGTAACTTACCAACATCTCCCGTGGGATGCTGATATCCAGTTTTATGTGGTTGCCAGTGATGATGAGTCGCCTGACAGCAGCTATGCAGGTATCTATCGCGACCACGCTATTACCGCAAATGTTCAGTTTAAACACCAGTATTCCGACCACCTGAGTTGGCAGGTAGGCATAGAAAATATCTTCGACCAACACCAAAACACCGCCAAAACACAACAAGGCTTATTCGATGCCCGCGGCATTGTGAGTCGTCAGATTGTGCTCAGCACCCAGTATCAATTTTAAACAGCAGGAGTTCTCATGAAAGTTTCGACCGGGCGCTTAACCGCCACTTTATTGCCAGCCACGATGGCCATGTTATTAACCGCATGTGGAGGCAGCAGTAACAAAACGCCCGAAGAGGAAATCATTACCGAAGGCGAAATTTACGGCCCTTACAGCACAGGCTCTACCAGCGAGCCTGTAACGGTGTACTTCGATTTAGACACCCAGAGCACCGTTGAACTGACTGACGAAGAAGCGGCCTCAGACACGACCTGGGATATCGCCTTCCGTCGCACCAAAGTGTGGCTGAACACAGCACAGGAAACGCCCGTCAGCGTATACTTTACCGGTAACAACGCTGACTTTTATGATGCTGACGGCAACCCTATCGCAGATATGTTCACTACAGCGACAGCTGATTCAGAACTGGATGACTACACGGCCATTACGCTGGCAGATGTACCTGAAGCTGACGCATTTAGCAGTGACGAAGCCGCTGCGGTAGTGGGCACCAGTTTCTATAACTATGACATGACAACCCACGTAGTCACCGCCGCTGACGATGTGTATTACATTGTGTATTCCGACAGTAACTACACCAAATTCCGGGTTACCGACATTCAAACCACGGGGCGTGAAATCGGTGAAATCACGTTTGAAATTGCGCATCAGAGCGTACTGGATGGACAAAGTGAGTTCGCCACAGCGCAAACGTTAACCCTGCAAACGGAAGCCTGTACCGACGATACCTATGTCGACTTTGATACACAAACCACAGCAACAGAAGCCGATGAGTGGGACCTGATGCTAACTTGCGGTGATGCCGGTGCAGCGTTTTCACTGACTTTGGCAGACGACGCAACGGTAATCAAAACAGATGGCCAGACCTACACAGGAATCGATTCTGCTGCTGCGCCTTACATGGGCTTCACCAGCGATGCCTACACCGAATACGCGTTTGATGCCACACCTTGGTATTACTACGACGGCAGCACACACCTGCTGTACTCGCAATTCGGCGTATATCTGATCCAGGCTGGCGATGTTACTTACAAATTCCAGATCACCAGCTATTACGATGAAGCCGGTACATCAGGTAACTACAGTTTCCGCGCCGACGCCATAACAGAATAACCTTTGCTGTCCGGGCCTGTACGCTGTGCAGGTCTGGTAGCGGTAATGAGAGTGATTTATGCAACGTATTGTTTTATTCCTGTGTACACTCTGGGCGTGCTCAACAGGTGCCCATGAGCAGTTACGCATTGTCGCAGCAGGCGCCAGCGTAACAGAAATAGTGTTTGCGCTGGATCGCGGTGACCATGTGGTCGCCACCGACAGCACAAGTTACTACCCCCATGCTGCCGCTGAACTTACGAAACTGGGTTACTTCCGACAGCTCAGTACCGAAGGTGTACTGGCACAAAACCCAACCCATGTGCTGGGCGCTGCGGCCACTGGACCCGATGCCGTGTTACAACAATTGGAAGCCGCTGGCGTAAGGGTGATCAAATACAATCACCCACGCACACTGGATGGACTGTTAGGCATGATAGGCGACATTGGCGAGGATCTCGACGCGACAGCCAATGCCAACACCTTAAAGCTGCAGGTAAAACACAGTATCGACACGGTCTTACAGTCCTCAGCCGCTGCTCAGGTGAAAGGGAAAAAGGCGCTCTATGTAGTGGCGAATAATGACCGAGGTCTAACCGTTGCGGGCAGTCATACTCTGCCGGATGCTTTGTTTAGCGAACTGGGTATGCACAACATTGCCTCTTCCCTCAACGAATACAAACTGATGAGCAACGAGAGTGTGATGCAAGCCAATCCGGATGTCATTTTCATGGCCAGCCACTTTGGCAGCGACCAAGCTGCCATTGAGGCCCTGTGTGCACATCCAGCCATCGCGATGACACATGCAGGCAAACAATGTGCTGTTACGCCATTGTCGAGTGCCACCAGCCTGGGACTCTCGCCCAGAGTGGCTGATACGCTGGCACAGATCGTTGAGGCCACCGTTGCTACGGACACACAACAACGTGACTAACCTTACCGCTCACGCTGCCGATGTGCAGATTAATCAGCATATTACTGCGCGTGATCATCGCCGCCAGCATATATTAACTGGCGCCGTTTCTACGGTGTTCATCAGTGCCTGGCTGTCCGTATCTTTGGGCAGCTACGACTGGCAATGGTCAGCGATTTGGCAATACCTGACTGCTGAAGACGCTGCACCAAGACACGTAGCAATGCAGTGGTACGTGCTCTGGGATTTGCGTTTGCCCCGCACGCTCATGGCCATTTGTGTTGGTGCGTTGTTGGGTATGGCGGGGTGTGCGATGCAGGGGTTAGTCAGAAACCCACTGGCTGATCCCGGATTGATCGGTATCTCCGGCGGGGCTGCAGCCGCAGCGGCCACCAGCATGGCGATACTGCCACTATACTGGCCCGGTATAACCCCTTTTGCCACGGTTATTGCCGCATTTTGCGGTGCATTACTAACAGTAGCGATGGTATTACATATGGCTAGACGCGCTCACGGTATTGCAGTCGGCACACTCATTCTTGCCGGCGTTGCAATAAATGCGCTGACAGGCACGGTCATTGGGGCAATCAGCTACCTTGCTGACGATGATGCATTGCGACAGATATCATATTGGACCATGGGCAGTCTGGCAGGAGCAAACTGGTTGCAGGTCGCTATACTTAGCAGCTGTTTAGCAATCAGCGCCAGTGTATTCTGGCATTGCCGCTCCGCGTTGAATTTATTTGCCCTGGGTGAACAAGACGCGGCTTATCAGGGGCTCAACGTTAAACGTTATAAAAACCTGTTGCTCTGGACAGTGGCATTTGCCGTTGCGCTTGCCACCGCCCTGTGCGGCATCATTGGCTTTATTGGTCTGGTGATCCCACATATTTGCCGCAACCTGGTAGGCGTTGACCAACGCTTCCTGATGCCGGCCAGTGGTATTCTGGGCAGTGTGTTACTGGTCCTGTCTGATTGTGTATCACGCAGCCTGTTCAGCCCGCTGGAGATCCCAATTGGCATTATTACCTCTGCCGTAGGCGCGCCATTCTTTTTGTATTTATTGTACCAACAGCGAGGGCGCATCGATGACTGATCCGGTACTTGCCATTCACAATGCGTCCATTACCAGAGGCAATCGCACGTTGATTCACAACCTGACAGGAAAACTGCGAGCCGGAGAAATGACCGCCGTCGTCGGCGAGAATGGCTGTGGTAAATCTACTCTGCTTTTACACCTCACAGGCATTCGCAATACGGCTCTGCCGGTTTCGCTGCTCAACAGGCCACTTTCTGCCTGGTCTCCTGCAGACATGGCGAAACAGCGTGCAGTGATGCAGCAGCATCCAAATACGCCATTTGCCTACTCAACAGACGAAATTCTGTTGTTGGGACGAAGCCTTTACAAAGAACCGCTGGCTTTGCGTACCGCCTGGGTTGCCCGCGTAGCGCAATGGTTTGATTTAACGCATTTACTGGGCAGAGATATACAAACCCTGTCAGGCGGCGAGCGCCAGCGCATATTTCTGGCCAAAGCGGTGTTACAGCTCATTCCTGAACATCAGCCAGTGAACGTCACCCCGGACCTGCGCGGCAAATTACTGTTGCTGGATGAGCCGACGTCGGCGCTGGATTTGCGTCACCAGCGCGGTGTCATGGAGCAGTTGAATGCCCTGACCAGCCTGGGCTTAGCGGTACTGTGTATCAGTCACGATATCAACTTAGTCTCGCCCTACTGTCAACAAATGTGGGTATTGGGCGAAGGCGCCTGCATTGCACAGGGATCACCGCGTAACGTACTCACTGAATCCGTGCTCACACGGTGCTACCGCACCCCAATAGAACTAATTACGCGTCCGGGTAAACCCCCTTTGGTTACCCACTGACGTACCATGTTATGTATTAAGAATAAGGAACACCCATGACCATGCAAACGCTCGCTTTTGAAGCCAAACAACTGTGCCGTACCCAACACTCTGGTGTGTTAAGCACCCAGTCTACCTCAATGCCTGGCTACCCCTTTGGCTCAATTGTGCCGTTTGTCACAACCCATACCGGGGATGTGATCATTTACATCAGTGACATCGCGCTTCATACCCGCAATATAAAAGCCGACAGTAAAGTCAGCCTGACCGTATTCGATCCCAGCGAGGATGACTCACAGGCCAATGGTCGCGTCACCATTATGGGCGATGCCAGCCAGCTCACTGATGACGCAGAAATTGCGCTATGTTCTGAGCAATATTTTCAGTTGTTTCCTCAGGCCAGAGCTTACCAGCAAACCCATGATTTCCACTTTTACAAAATCAGCGTAGCACGTGTTCGCTTTATTGGTGGGTTTGGTAAGATCCACTGGATCAATCCGGAATTCTGGCAAACGGAAAGCCAGGAATGGCAACGCAATACCGCCGGTATGATTGAACATATGAACGACGATCATCAGGATGCCATGCAACTCATTCTGGCTCATTTTGCCAACGTGCAGACCAGTAAGGTCACCATGCTAAGCGTATTTGCTGAAGGTGCTCATTATCAGTCGGCCGAAGGTAAAATTGTGTTTATTCCGTTTGCCAAAGCCTGTCACAGTCCTACCGAAGTTCGCCAGGCACTGGTTGCACAAACCAAAGCGTGCCGTGACGCGCTGGCTGAAACGGCCGAGTAAAATACCGTATCTGTGAGAGGGTAATTTACCCTCTCCGCTTTATCGCCTGAACCGGCAAAACCTGGTACCTAAATTAGTCCTCTCAGCCTACCCGATTTAACAGCCATTCACCGGCTTCATCCTCACTTTGGGTTTCTTTCCTCGTCAAACGTGATAGCGTAGTTTTCCAATCTCAAAAAAGGAATACAGGGTGTCATTGAGGATCATCACTGCCCGGGTTCGGGTTTTCTGGGAGTCACTGTCTACCAGCTACTGGTTTATTCCGGTACTGATGA
>NZ_CFIDRX010000153.1:0-10405 GCF_984433645.1 Marisediminitalea sp. | reverse complement strand
AACGTCAGGTTTTGATCTGGCTGTACACCACGAATGGTCACGCCCTGGCCTTCACCAAAGTCACGGTCAATGGTTACACCTGGAATGCGTGATAAAGATTCCGCGACGTTTTTGTCGGGGAATTTACCAATGTCTTCCGCGGTAATCGCGTCAACGACCGCGTCAGAGAAGCGTTTTGTATTTATATTGGCTTTCTGGCTGGCGCGGATGCCGCGAATTTCAATGATTTCTGTCGTGTCGGCACCCTCTTGCGCGATTGCGCAAGGTACTGCAGTGGCTGCCATTGCTCCGACGGTGAAGGCGAGACGTAGCCCGCGAGTTAATGTATTTATTCTATGTTGTTTCATCACTCAAGTCCTTGTTCTCAGAAGGAATGACAACGCTGTCATTTGACTCACAAATAAAATGACAGACGCGCCAGAATTCATAAAAAACACATGACAACGCTGTCATTGAGTGTTAACGTTACAACAACAAATTTACGTTTGCAAACACAAAAATTAAAAATAGTTTTCAAATTTGTTGCAACATAATGAATTTAAAAGAATTATTTTTGGCTAAAATTTAATCTGGAGGCGCGATGTCTGCCACAATTAAAAGTGTTGCCGAACATGCTGGTGTATCTATCAAAACCGTTTCCCGTGTCATCAACAACGAGGGAACGGTAAAACCGGATACGCTGGCCAAGGTGCAGGCCGCCATTGATGAACTTAATTACAAGCCCAACAAGGCGGCCCGGGACTTAGCCGGACGCGATAATTTTGTACTCGGTTACGTGTACGACAATCCAAATGCGTATTACATCATCGATATGCAGAAAGGGATTTTGAATGAGTGCCGGGCGAACGGGTACGAATTGCTTATTCACCCTTGTGATGCCAGCAGTCGCGATATCATTCAGGAAATCCTCGGCATGGTGGATAGCGCCAGATTAGCAGGGCTAATTCTGTCTCCACCGCTATCAGAAATGCCTGAAGTGCTGTCTGCCCTCGACGAAAAAGGCGTGCGTTACGTGCGTATTCTGTCGGGCAGTGAAGCGCTGGAGAACGGTCCGCCTTGTGTACTGGTAAACGACTTTCAGGCGGCTTACCAAATTACTGAACACCTTATTCAGCAGGGGCATCGTGACATTGGCTTTATTGCCGGTGAAAAGCAGCATAACTCGACCATAGAACGTCAGAAAGGCTTTGCTGCCGCACTTGCGGCTCATGACCTTCCTCAGCATCCCGAATTTGTAATAGAAGGGACCTATTCATTTGGTACCGGGGTGGAAAGTATCGAAAAACTGCTTACGTTACCCAACACACCGACAGCGGTATTTGCCTGTAACGATGAGATTGCGGCGGGGGCCTTATTTGGTGCGCGCATGCGAGGGGTGGATGTGCCGACAAGGCTGGCGATTGCTGGGTTCGAGAACAGCCCGTTCTCGCGGCAGACCTTTCCGCCATTGACGACGGCTTCCCAGCCTACTGATAAAATCGCGCAACGTGCGACGTCCACTCTGATCCAGTCGTTGAAAGCCCGTAAACTGGGCAACGACAAACAGCCTATTCCGGCGCATGTGTTTGTGCCTGAACTGGTAGTTCGAGAATCCACTAACCGGTCTTAGTCATGAAGCAAACACATCCGGCATCAGTCACAATTGTGGGCGGCGGTACCGCAGGCTGGATGTGCGCTGCGTATTTGGCTAAACAATGGGGGGCAAAAAGCCGCATTACCTTAATAGAATCTTCGCAAATCGGTACCGTTGGGGTAGGCGAAGGTTCTACGCCATTTCTCAAGCAGTTCTTCACCGATCTGGGATGGCAGGAGCAAGACTGGATGCCCCACTGCGACGCCACCTATAAAACCGGCATCGAGTTCGCCAACTGGACCAACAGCCAGCGTTTTTCTCAGTATTTCCATCCGTTTTTCACACCGCTTGATCAGCAAACCGGCGAACTGTTTTTTGATAGCTGCCAGACGTTGCGCAGCAGCCGGGCCAATGCCGATGTTAAACCTGAGCACTATTTCTGTGCTGCTGAAATGGTACGTAAACGGGTTACGCCGCAAAGCACCAAATTGCCCGGCGATATTGACTACGCCTACCATTTCGATGCCAGTAAATTGGCCTTGAGTCTGAAGTCGTTTTCCATGCAACTTGGTGTGCAGCACAAGGAAGGAAAAGTCGCAGAGGTTTATACGGAAGAAGGTAATATCGGTGGTTTGCGCATGGAGCAGGGGGAAACGCTGAGCGCGGATTTATACCTGGATTGTTCAGGGTTTGTTGGCCTGCTGATGAAAAAAGCCCTGAATGCGCCGTTTAAAAGCTATCGCGAAACCTTGTTTAACGATGCCGCCGTGGCGTTACCAACACAACACAATAGTCATGAGCCTATTGCGCCGCAAACCCGGTCAGTGGGCATGGATAACGGCTGGATGTGGCAAATTCCACTGACATCCAGAATCGGCAACGGCTATGTGTACAGTTCCGATTTTTGCTCTGCAGATGACGCAGAAGCGGCGTTGCGCAAGGCATTGAAGGTCGATGATTCGGTGCCCGCTCGCCACCTGAAAATGCAGGTCGGACGCTTAGAACAGCACTGGCAAGGTAACTGTGTGGCAATTGGATTAGCCCAGGGATTTATCGAACCCTTGGAAGCCACCGCGCTTATGCTGGTGCAATATGCACTTTACCAATTGGTAGACGGCGTTGATTCTGCGAAGCCGTTAGTGAGTGCGCAACAAGCCTACAACCGCGAAATGAACCGTATGTTCGACGGTATTCGCGATTACATTGCCGCGCATTATTACTTGAATACCCGCACTGATTCTGCCTATTGGCAGGCGTGTCGTCATGACATGTGTGTGCCCGACAACCTACAGTATCTACTGGATAAATGGGATAGCGGCGCCTGTTTTGAAACCGCGTTGGATCACCTGGATTCAGAACTCGTCTACCTGCGCCCTTCCTGGTACTGCATTCTGGCCGGCATGGGTCGTTTCAATTCCCCTGAAGCTCATCAGAAAGCCCCGGTTCATCAGGCGTCGTTGGCGCATTTAGCAAAGCTGACAGCGCATTATTTTTCAAAGCAACAGCGCCCGTCGGTCTGGTGAATTAACCTTCGGAATGTAACGAATTGTTAATAATTTTAACAATTCACCGTGTGTCTTCTAAACTCTATCGACATTACATAGGAATTTAGCGGCCTTGTGGCATAGTCGCCCGCGGAATGAAGACAGTAGACACAACTATGATATTGCGATGTACCGGCTGGCTATTGCTGGCTGCCCTATGCCTGAGTCCGGCGCTGGCAAATGATGTATTGATCAGCGAGTCTGAACAGCAACCGGTTACCCAAATTCCGTTTCTTGAAGGTGAGGTGGCCATAGACGGTAATCTGAATGAGCCTCAGTGGCAACAAGCCAGGGTGATTTCATTGGATTACGTTACCCGCCCTTATAACAATACAAAGCCTCCCGTTTCTACACAGGTAAAGCTGTTCGAAGACGGCGAAACACTGCACGTTGCTTTTATTGCTGAAGACCCTGACCCGGAGCAGATCCGCGCATTCTTTCGCGACCGCGATAAAGTGTGGAGCGACGACCTGGTTGGCATAAAACTGGATACTTTTAATAACGGCAGATTGGCATACCAGTTCTTTATAAATCCCCTGGGCGTGCAGGCAGACGCCATTCAAAACGAGATGACCGGTAATGAAAGCGATAGCTGGAATGCCATTTGGGAGTCTGCAGGGGTCATAAACGACAACGGCTACATTGTGGAAGTGGCTATTCCTCTGCGTATTATGAATTTTGAAGAAGGCGAGCGTACCAAATTGTGGGGGGCTGAATTTATTCGCTTCTACCCGCGTGAAGAGCGTTTGAGAATTGCCAATATTCCCTGGGACCGTAATGATGCCTGTACGCTTTGCCAGCTCGGTGATGTAAAAGGCTTCGAGCAAGCTACGCAGGGTAAAAACCTGGCGTTAGTGCCCACACTGGTGCTGGGGAAAGGTCGAAGTCGCGACCCATTTTCGTCGAATGAATGGGACGACATCGAAGTAGTAGAACCGGGGCTGGATGTGAAATGGGGGATTACGCCGGAAATGTCGTTGCAGGCAACGTTGAACCCCGACTTCTCGCAGGTAGAAGCAGACGATGCACAAGTAAACATTAACAACACGTTTGCCCTGTTTTTTGACGAGCGACGCCCGTTTTTCGTTGAAAACGCCGATTACTTTTCGTCGAATCAACGCCTGGTATACACCCGGAATATTGGATCTCCTGATTATGGGTTAAAACTCACCGGTCAGAAAGAGCGTCACACCTTCGGCGTTTTTATGGCTGATGACGCCAATACCACATTTATTGTGCCGGGCAACCTGGGTTCAGGCATAGCGGTACTGGAAGACGAGTCGTTAAACGGTGCGCTGCGCTATCGGTTCGACTACGACAATGATTTATCCATTGGTTCGGTTACGACGTTCAGGCAAGCTGGCGACTACCATAACTTTGTAAATGGCCTGGACGTAAAATACCGGTTAACACAGCAGGATACCCTGCGAGCTCAGTATGTAGTGTCGAACACCCAGTATCCGGAAAGCCTGTATACCAACTTTTGCGGAAATGATTGCAGTGAAGCCGACGACTTGTCGGAAACGGCTATCCGCACACGACAAACAGAGGCATTTAGCGGCACTGCCTGGCGGGTCAACTACCGCCATGAAGAGCAGGATTGGTTTTTCCGCGCCGACCGTTACGAAAACGACGCCGGTTTTCGCGCTGATTTAGGGTTTGAGACCAAAGCTGATTACAACAAAACCGTCGTGGGTGGTGGTTATTTTTGGTGGAACGAAAATAGCTGGTGGAACCGCATCAGGCTCAATGGCGACTGGGACTTAACACATAATGACAACGGCGAAGTACTCGAACGGGAGCTGGAAGCGTATGTGAGCATTCGGGGTATGTGGCAGTCCTTCCTTGAACTGGGTACCGTCAGGCGCGAGCGGGTTGGGTTGCGTCATGATCCATCTACCCTGGCAGTAACCGGTAACACCGACCGGTTTGATGAACAATCGGTGAGTGTCTATGCCGAAACCCGACCCAATCCGACATTATTTGTGAGTACGTTTGTTCGCAAAGGCGACCAGATTGATTTTGCAAATAACCGGTTAGGCAAACAACTGTTCGTTGAGTCTATGATCGATGTGAATCTGGGTAAGCACACCCAACTGCGTTTTACCCAGCTCTACAGTAATCTGGACGTGGCCAGTGCCTCATTGTTTACGGCGCGTATTTCCGACTTGCGTTTGACTTATCAACTTGATGCCCGTCAGTTTGTCAGGCTAATTGGCATTTATAACAATACTCACCGCAACCAGGACAACTACCAGTTTGATGTGAAGCCGGTTACCCGCACACTGGGCGGGCAACTGTTGTATTCCTACAAGCTCAATCCGCTCACGCGCTTTTTTGTTGGCGTATCATGTGCTGCCATAGAAGAGAACCCGCTAACCGGGCTAACAACAACGAACAAATCGGTGTTCATGAAGTTTAGTTACGCTTGGCTGTATTAGCGTTTAAAAAAGCAGATATGGAAAAGAAGCGGCCACAGTCCTCGCGCTGGTGAGGGGGCCGCTTATAGAAACTTGTTCAGGTGCGGGTGCGCCAGTTCTATCCATTGACGCAGACTAGGCTCATCAATAAAGCTGAAGTCAGCAAAATCAAAGCCGGGGGCAACAGAACACCCTACCAGAGAGTAATCACCGGTGGTTTCTGCTGCCTGGAAATGCCCGCCAGGCACTATTGCAGCCATATCATTATCTTCGCCGCCAATGCGCTTCTCGTGAAGTTGCTGTTGATGCAACTGATAAAGCGTTAAAGGGGCGCCGCTGTAATGATTCCAGATTTCGTCGTGCAAAACCCGGTGAAAACGGCTCACCTGACCCTTTAACAACAAAAAGTAAATATGTGTCACCGCTGGCCGAGCCAGTCCATGTTTAGGTGATTTAACTTCCGTTGTTGAGCGATAAATCTGCCGGTAATACCCACCTTCCGGGTGCGGTTCCAGCCTTAATTTCTCAATAAGAGGGTGCATGTTGTTCTCCGTCTTCAGGCAATCAGGGTGTCAATCCAACGGGTATTTGACCTATTGGACGAACTGTTGCTTGTTGCTGACGTCTTATAATTATTCCATGAGCATACCGAAGGGCGTTACCGAATGCACGATATTTATTAACAATTCATTAATCATTTGGCAGCGTCTATACGGCGTAATGTCACGATGAGAAGTGAACTTTTTCCCGTACTCGGTACGTAGGAATAGTGTGAAATTTCATTCATGCACGGCTTTTTGCACTCTGCTGGGTTAGTACCGCAGACAGGACCGGGTTGTTGGAAGCGGTCTGCAATCAGCATGTGCCAATATAAGGATGCAGCAACATGACACAATACCAATCGTTTTCATCGTTAACGGTGGGTGACCATCAATATCGCGCAGTGAATTTAAATGCGCTGTCTGAACGTTACGACTTATCACGCCTGCCTTTTTGTATAAAAATTTTATTAGAGAACCTACTGCGGCACGAAGACAGTGAGTTTGTTACCGCCAATGATATTGAAACGGTAGCAACTTGGGACACCGCAAAGCCAGTGGAGCATGAAATCGCGTTTGTGCCAGCCAGAGTCATTCTGCAGGATTTCACTGGCGTGCCTGCCATTGTTGATTTGGCTGCAATGCGCGACGCAGTAAATCGACTTGGCGGTGATGCTCAGGCCATTAATCCGCTCAATCCGGTTGAATTGGTTATTGACCATTCTGTGATGGTGGACCACTTTGCACAACCGGATGCGCTGGAGAAAAACACTGCCATTGAAGTACAGCGCAACAAAGAACGCTACCAGTTTTTAAAATGGGGCCAGTCGTCATTCGATAACTTTAAGGTAGTGCCGCCGGGGCGGGGGATCGTCCATCAGGTAAACCTGGAATACCTGGCGCGATGCGTATTTGCCAACGAGCAAGGGCAGGAAACCGTGGTCTATCCGGATACTCTGGTAGGCACTGACTCGCACACCACTATGATCAACGGCTTAGGTGTATTGGGCTGGGGTGTCGGAGGCATAGAGGCTGAAGCTGCAATGTTAGGGCAGCCGGTTACTATGCTGCTGCCGGAAGTCGTGGGTTTCAGATTAACGGGTAGCCTTAAACCCGGCGTAACAGCGACCGATATGGTACTCACCATTACTGAACAACTTCGCAACCACGGCGTAGTGGGCAAGTTTGTAGAATTCTACGGCCCCGGTTTGTCGTCTCTCACAACCGCCGACCGAGCCACCATAGCTAACATGGCGCCTGAATACGGCGCGACCTGCGGGATTTTTCCCTTAGATCAGGTTGCCTTAAATTATCTTCAACTTACCGGACGTGATGAGCAGCAAATCAAACTGGTAGAGGCATACGCCAAACATGCCGGCTTGTGGCATGAAGACACCAGTAAAGATGCTACTTACCATGAAACCCTGGAACTGGATTTAGGCGATGTGGTGCCCTCGGTTGCGGGCCCTAAACGGCCGCAGGACCGCATTGCATTAGCGCAAGCCGCCAGTGCCTACGAACGTTGGTTGTCAGAGCAAATTGACATCACCGATGTGACTCAGGCAAACGAGTTTGTCGCTGAGGGGGGCGCAGCGCCAGTCGTTGACGAAAACCATGCGTCCTATGTGGAATTTGACGGTGAGTCATTCAATCTTGAAGACGGGGCAGTGGTCATTGCAGCAATTACAAGTTGTACCAACACCTCAAACCCGTCGGTATTGATTGGTGCAGGGCTGCTGGCGAAAAAAGCCAACGAGCTGGGGTTAACCCGTAAACCCTGGGTGAAAACATCTTTGGCTCCCGGGTCTCAGGTCGTAACCCAGTATCTGGACGACGCAGGCCTAATGCCGCATTTGGAAGCGCTTGGATTCAACCTGGTTGGATACGGCTGTACAACCTGTATCGGTAATTCTGGTCCACTGCCTGAACCCATTGAAAAAGCCATTCAAGGCGCGAAGCTCTCGGTTACCTCGGTGCTGTCGGGTAACCGCAATTTTGAAGGCCGTATACACCCTGAAGTCGCTGCTAACTACCTGGCGTCTCCGCCATTGGTGGTTGCCTATGCGCTGGCTGGCAACATGAAAATCGATATCACCAAGGCGCCTCTGGGTCAGGATAAAGACGGTAATCCGGTGTATTTGAAAGACCTGTGGCCGAGCAGCGAAGAAATTGCGGATTATATTGCTGAGCACGTGTCCGGAGAGATATTTAAGGCCAAATATGCTGATGTGTTCACGGGCAGCAGTGTTTGGACTGATTTGGACACCAGTGACACGGCCGTTTATGACTGGCCTGAGTCTACCTATATCAAGCATCCGCCATTTTTTGAATCCATGTCTGCCGAACCTGATGAAGTGGGGGCAATCGATGCCGCACGTTGTCTGGTGAAAGTGGGCGACTCCATTACCACTGACCATATTTCGCCGGCGGGCTCTATTGCGCCGGATAGCCCGGCTGGCCAATATCTGCAATCTCTCGGTGTTAGCCCGGCCGACTTTAACTCCTATGGTTCTCGTCGGGGTAACCATGAGGTAATGATGCGCGGTACGTTCGCCAATGTGCGGTTAAAGAACCAATTGGCGCCTGGTACCACCGGCAGTGCAACCACTCACTTTCCTTCAGGTGATGCCATGTCGATTTACGACGCGGCAATGCGTTACAAGGAAGAGGGAACACCGGCGATTGTGATCGGGGGCAAAGAATATGGTACAGGCTCCAGTCGCGACTGGGCGGCAAAAGGGCCTGCTCTCATGGGCGTACGCGCAGTCATTGCTGAGAGCTTTGAGCGAATTCACCGTTCAAACCTAATCGGAATGGGAATTTTACCGTTGCAGTTTAATGAAGGAGACAGTGCAGATTCACTGAACATTAGCGGCAACGAAAGCTTCTCTATTGCGCCGGTTAGTGCAGGACAAAAGACGACCACCATGACCATCACCGATGATAACGGCAACCACCGGGATGTAGAGTTGCAGGTCCGTATTGATACCGGTAATGAGTTTACCTACTATCAGCACGGCGGCATTCTGCACTATGTGATCAGGCGTTTTCTGACACAATAATAACGGCAGGCAGGGTGTTTTGCACCCTGCCTGATCTTAGCTTCTCTAAAAAGTCTTTTCGAATTTTTAAACGTCTGCTAGAGTGTTTTTTGAACAATAAAAACACTCAAGGAAGACACCATGAAGTACCTGTTAGTTGCTGGTTTACTGACATTAATCACCGCCTGCTCGGTGACAACGGTTGCGCGCCCTGCGCCAAGACCTACTCCCTCAGTCCCGGTAATGACACCCGAGCCAACACTACTGAAATACAAAAATCCAGAATATCCCGATGCAGCGATAACCAAAACATCTTCAAGCATTATCTTGCAAAACGGCTGGGTACTATTACAGTACAACGTTGATGAAAGTGGCAAACCCGTAGATATTAAAGTGGTTGACGCCAGCCCTAAAGGGCTGTTTGAAGAGGCGTCGATCGAAGCGCTACAAGGCTGGGAGTATCAGCCGCCTATGAAAGACGGACGCAGACAACCGATGAAGGGTTTATATAATCTTATCTCATTTCAAATGATGTAGTATCCGCAATAATTTCGAAGAATAAAAAAACCGACGGCCGTAATACGTACCGTCGGTTTTGCTATATAGCTTAGCCCTACTTGCTTTGCAGTGTGGTAACCGCCGAGAAGCCCTGACTGATAGTACGAACCAGATCGTCTGTTTGGTCGCGCTCCACGAACTTGTGCTCAATACCTGCCAGTTCGCCATTTGCGAAGATAGTGGCGAAGTCAATGGTGCCTTTGCCCACGTCGGCGAAACTGCCGTCTTGGGCAAGGTCTTTCACATGCCACATTTTGAAGCGACCAGGCTGGCGCTTGAACAATTCAACCGGATCAAAACCCGCTTTTACAGTCCAGTACAGGTCCAGCTCCATAGCGAGTAACTCACTGTCACAGCGCTCGAGAATAAGGTCATAAGGCAATTGACCGTCCAGTTCCTGGAATTCAAAGTCGTGATTGTGGTAAGCCAACTGAATACCACGTTGCTTACACTTCTCGCCCCACACGTTCATTTCATCAATCAGGCTGTAGTAGTCTTCAATACTCTTGCGGTCTTCCGGCATTAAATAAGGCACCACAATGTATTTGTGGCCTAATGCGTCGGCGGCATCCAGGTGTGCTTCTAAGTCTGCTCTGAGCAGGTGTGGCATAACATGAGTAGAAGGGCTGGTTAAGCCATTCGATTTCAGCAAATCGGCAAACTGTTGTGGAGTGTTGCCAAACAAGCCGGCCAGTTCCGCGCGCTCTGGAAAGAATTCAACGAATCGGTC
>NZ_CFIDRX010000152.1:0-10458 GCF_984433645.1 Marisediminitalea sp. | reverse complement strand
GATTAGTCACTATTTTCAAAACAATCGTCCTGCTGTGTTTGCATCAGAAGTACCAGAATCAATAATCTCCCCCGTATCAGCCAGGTAATCGGCAATTCTTTACGAGATGTCTATATCTCATTGGACCAACCATTTTGCAACAATACGGTTTTGCTTGTGTAGTGCTTACCACTGATTTGGACCAACAGAAAACGCTGTTTGCTCGCATCGTCATCGGAAATATAACAACCATAAAAAAACGGTTGATCACTCAGTGATCAACCGTTTTTAAATGGTTTTCAACACAGATGCACCTGGCGGAAAGCTGACTATAGCCAGCGTCTGCCGCCAGGGGGACTGTTATTCCATTGTGTAGTTAACACCCATGAAGAATGTGCGTCCACGAGGACCTACAGGCCATGCTTCCTGAGTAGCAAATGGAATTTCATCCGTAATGTTATTCACACCACCGAAGACTGAAACGCTTTCGTTCAACTGGTAGCTCGCGTTGAAGTCATGAATAACGGTGCTGCCAAAGAAGCCACCGCCTTCGCCGAATAAAGCTTGGCTATCACCCAATCCTAGTGAGTTTTCCACCTCTTGGTATGCCTGGCGGCTCTGATAGGTAGTTTGTAGTGCCATACTGATCTCACCGCGGCTCCAGCTCAATTCTAGATTCGCAGCTGTTTTCGGAGTCTGGATTTCTTCAAGGCCAATATCTACGTCAGAGGAATCAGCAGGGTTGAAGTATCTGTTCAGTGTTTTCTGACGTGTACCAACTACGTTGATTCCAAACTCGTTTTCATCAACATTAAACGAATAGCTTGCTGAGAAATCGATACCTTCTGCTTCGATACGTGCGAAGTTAATTTCTATGGTGGTAATGTCATTTAAACCACCATCTGCACGGCGATTAAACTGGTTGCAGAAGTCTAATGATGGGAAGTTATCTGAATCATAACAGCCCTCAAGAATGTCACTGGCACTAACAGCTGAGATCGCATCTTCAATTTCAACGCTCCAGTAGTCAACGGTTAGAATTAAACCCTCAATAAAGCTTGGTTGATAAACGGTTCCAAATGTAATGGTTTCCGCTGTTTCAACCTCAAGTTCAGGGTTACCACCAGACGTTCCAGAGAATCGAGCCGTCAATGGGTTTTCCCAAATGTAATTACCATCAGCATCTAAAATATCTGCCAAATCTACACCGGCTGCTTGTAAACCAGCCACACAGTTAGCTTGACGAGATGATGTGCCTGCAGCGATATTTGCTGGGTCACATGGATCAGTGTCTAGGTTTACTGTGATTGGTAATTGCGGATCAAATAATTCGGTAATGTTTGGCGCACGTACCGCTTCTGACACGGTTCCACGGAAGTTTAATTCTTCGATAGGACTGTAAGAGAAGCCCAGCTTCCAGGTAGTAGCATTACCTAGCGTAGAGTAATCCGCCACACGCACTGCACCGTCAACGGTAAATTCATATGCGAACTCACGATCAAGGAATATGGGTAAACGTACTTCCAAAAAGGCATCTAATACGTCATATTCACCTTTCGTATTAAACTGCTGGACGTTATCTATGCCAGTCAGGAAGTTTAACCATGGTGACACTTCACTTACGAGCTGACCTTCGGTGTGAGGTGTTCCGGCAGGTAACTGGCCGAGAGCAACAGGATCTAGGCGGTTATCACTGGATTCCTCACGGTACTCTAAACCGGTCGCATAACCCAACGCGCCGTCAATTACGCCATCCAATAATTCATCAAACTGACCTACTGCTGTTAGCGTAAATACAGTTTGTTCGATGGTTAAGTTGTCTTGCATACGGTTAGAAATGAATGCTTTTGCTTCATCGCTAAGTGCATCCGTACCAAATGGATTTAGCGGCGCACATTGACCGTCGCCAGGTGTGAAAGTGTAGTATTGGTCGCTATAGAATTGTCCGTTTGCGTAATTTTCGTTAAACGCAAAATAGTCAATTTCGTATGCAGCAGTTGGGTCGATGTCGGAACGACAAACCGGGCTGCCATCAGGGCCGGTTACGGCGTCCATTGCAGCAAAAATACGGTCTATGAATTGCTCTGTGTAGGTGGTTTGGTTTTTAAACTGACCGTGGTTTACCGCAAATTCCAAACTGTGGTCGTAGGAATAATCCCAGGTAAATCCACCCACAAAGCGCGTAGTTTCGCGAACATAATTCGTGTCATCGTCGTCCCAGGCAATCGCATCCTGGGTGATTAACAAGCCGCCCGTCTGATCTACAACCGGCAGCAACTGCTCAGGGATATACGGGTTGTCTGGCAGGATGAACAGCGTGTCGTAGTACGAGTCATATTCTGCGTAGAAGTTGGTTTCTGCCTTTACGTATTTGGCTTCGAAGAATGCATTCAGCTCTTCATTGATTTGATAGTTACCGTTCAGGTTAACAATGAACTTGTCGGTATTTGGCATCAGGGTGTCATTGTCAAAGTTGAACCTCGCACCGTCACCGCCACTACTTAACAAACCGTTGTAAATAGGGCCGTCACTATTTACACGCACAGTACCGTCCGGATTTGTTAACCAACAACCCGCAAGGTAGCCCACGCGTCCGCCCTCAGACTCCTGACAGTCGGCAATGCCGTTGTTGTTAATATCAACATAGGTAACATCACGACCACCAAAGGTAGGTGCAATCGACCCTTCATTTGACGTTAACCAGTAACGAACGTCTGAGGCCAACTGGCGCTGACCATCTGTGCCTGGAATAGGAACTACAGAGGAGATGCCGTTGTTACGAGACCAGTCGCGGTCGCCGTGAAGCAGTTCTTCTTCAGTTTCATAAGATAAAGTGAAAACAACGTTACCTTTGTCATCGTCGAAGTTTTTACCGTAGATACTATCGATGGCAAATGAGCCACCACCTGATTCTTCAGGCAAAGCGCCCGTCGCGTTAATTTGGAAACCATCAAAGTCATCTTTTAGGATGAAGTTAACCACACCGGTTACCGCGTCAGCACCATATACAGCTGATGCACCACCAGTGGTTACTTCTACACGCTCAACCAAAGCTCTTGGAATGGTACCGATATCTACCGCTGAGGTTCCACGGAAACCGGCAACGTGTCGACGGCCGTTTACCAGGGTAAGTGTTCTCTCTGAACCTAACCCGCGCAGGTTCAAAGAGTTAGAACCTGTATCGGTATTTTCTGCGGTTGAAGAGGAGATAAGCGCGGGAATATCGTTTACGATATCTGCCAGGTTTAACTCACCAGACATGGCAATATCTTTGCTGTCTACTGATTGTACGGGTACAGAGGACAGTACATTAGGGTCGGTCGGAATTCGTGAACCGGTGATGTTGATCACTTCTACCGATTTCAATTCTTCTTCTGTTTCCTGGGCTAGGGTATTCGCTGAATAACCCAGACCTAACGCAGTAGCGATACAGAGTGATATCGCTGAGCGCTTTTTGTCGTTAATTTTAAAAGGTGTGCTCATGATGGTTTCCTCAGAGTTCTCTGATGTTTTTATAATAAACAGAATGCCTAGCATATCTCGTACCAGTAATTACAAACCTTGCTGGACATTGCTACACAATCGTTATTGTAAAAGCTCACTGACAAAAAGCACCATGAGAGTGCGTTAAATTGCACTAAAGTAGAAGGTAAATGCTTAAAGATAGTGCAACTTGCTATCTCTACAATTGTTACTGGTGCAGTTATTGGTTGCTCTTTACTGATTGGGCATATAAGTCCGCTCTCAAGCTGTGTTTCAGTGTCTCTAGCTCGTCGGCGACAGGAAGCCAACTGCCCAGACCGTTGCGATTGATGGGTTGCCTGACCTGCTCACTGCTTGCTGTGTGCACCGGGCGTGGCGAGTTGTGAAAGGCTAAACAAGCCGGTTCGAATGGCAAGCCTATATGGTTCAATAGCCGGGTGAGTTGTAACTCTGGATTTGACACCAGTGATTCATATTCAAGGCGGTAAACCTTGCCGGGAAGGGCCTTTTGCCAATACGTCATTAAGTCAGTGTAAGCATTGTAGATTTCGCCGATGTGGTTTTGGTCGTAGCTAAAGCTCACACCGGAATGAAAATATTGTTTATACAAACTAAGGCCACAATCCATTGGATTACGAACTACGTCAATGATGATGGCCTGGGGTAATATTTTGTGGATTAAGCCGACTAAGCGAAAATTAAAAGGTTGTTTATCGGTGAAGAAGCGGCTTCCGGTAGGCCTGAACAGCGCACTTTCTTCTAAATAGCGGTTTCCTATTTTTGCAAGGTCAGCCGGCGTTAGCTGATCGATGACAGATAGCAATGGTTGTTTATACTGCTGCTGTGCAAAGCGGTTTGCCCATTGCTCAACAGCGAGCAAGGTGGGTTGTTCCATTGTTCCTTCAACCTGACTGTGACTTGCCAGCATTTGATCAACCAGTGTCGATCCCGAACGGGGCAGGCCAACAATAAAAACCGGTACGGGCAACGCAGTGTTAACTTCTGCCTGAATTGACAGCGCAGGCGCGGTGTAGCTACGTTCTATATGCTTAAATTCCTGTGCGATGGCATTGATTTGCACCTGGCTCGCGGCATATAACTTATTCGCCGCAGCATAGTGCTTGAAACTCTCCTTAGGCGTAGAGAGCTGTTCCTGCAATCTGGCATAGGCAAAAGCGGCAGTACAACGTTGTTGTTCACTGAGGTGACTGCTGATTAGCGCGCCTAGTTGCTCAGCCTCAGCAGCACTGAACAGGTAATCTTTAAAGTCTGCCAGTGCCAGCCATGCATCGGCATTTTTGGCGTTGTAGTGCAGGCTGAGCTTTAATGCGGATATGCTGTCATCTCGCTTGCCGGCTATTCTGAGAACCTGGCCTTTTAGCAATGCCAGTTGGCTTTTAATATCAGCTTGAAGCGGTTCTGCCTGCTGGCAATAAGTCAGAAATGCCTTGTACTGACCATATTTAAATAGTAAACCGAGTAAGCGCCAGAGGTTATCGAAACGCGTATCGAGTCTAACCAGCGCTTCAGCCGAGTGAATGGCATTGGCATATTGCCCGCTTTGCAAATAAGCGTCGCCGATGAGTCTTTGTAGTGTCATGTTGGCAGGGTATTGCGCTATGCCGGATGCCAGTAACTCAATGGCATATTCTGGCTGTTGCTGCTGCAGTGCAATACTACCCAGTGTAAATAGCGCTTTGGGATGCAGACAGCCTTGCACCAGCATGTTACGGGCAACCTCCGCCGCGTCTGTGGGTTTGCTTTGTTGCATCAACGCCTGAATGCGCTGAAATTCCCGTTCACAGGGGTCTACGTTGTCAGCATGTTGTGCAACCTGAACGGCTTCTTTGATGTGACCCGTTTCGAACAAACAGCGGCTAAAGAGCAGCCAGCCGGCATAGAAATCCGGGTAATGCCTGACCCCCTGATAGAGTATTTTAATTGCATCAGCTTGCTTTCCTGATTGCGCCAGCGTTTGCGCTTGCTCGAATAACTGGGGTTGAGAGGGGAACGACATGCATTAAATCCGAGCGGAAAGCCAAGGTCGAAAAGACTAACAGCTAATTTTTATTGCTTCAAGGGACAGGTATTTATCGGAGAGAGGGCCCAATAGTGTGAAATTTGACTTGAAAAAAAACAGGTTTGTTATATTATAACATCCGTCTGCAGCGCTAAGGTTTGATATGCAATCACCCATCGACAATCCGACTATTCTCGACCGGCTAGGGATCTGGATCTCTGGCTTGTGTGCGTTGCATTGTCTGGCCATCCCTGTGCTGCCACTTCTGGCCTCCAGTGTATTCGGCGAAGTGTGGTTTGAACGCACCATTTTAAGTTTGTCGATTCTGATTGGTAGTGTTGCGCTAATTGCAGGTGCAGTGCGTTATCACGGTCAGGTTTATCCTCTTATTCTTCTGCTTACCGGCGGCGCCATTTACTGGTTTAAAGACATGTTCGGCGAATCGGGAGAACCGTTTACCATTGCGGTTGGCGCCATGCTGATCATTGTTGGACACTGGATCAACATGCGACTTTGCAGAAAGTGCCGTTGTTGCCAGGGCAAGCTTACCTCACAGCATTTAGCTGATAATAACTAGGCCAGCACCTCTCGTGCTATGTCTGGCACATTGGTAAAAATACCGTCAACATCCCAGCTTTTTAGCATTTTCATATCCTGCGGATGATCTACCGTGTAAACCAGCACCTTCAGGCCCGCTTGTTTAGCCTCTGTTACATATCCTTCGTCAACGACGTCCAGGGCCATATGTAACGAATAAGCACTGAGGTCATCAGCAAACCCCAGACCATTTTCGGGATAGGTTGCTGTTAGTGCACCAATCTTCACTTCTGGCCAGGCATGCTTAATGCTGCGGAGCCAACGATGATTGAACGACGAAATAATCAGGTTTTGTTGCGGAAATCCGGATATTCGCAATCCGGATTTTACGTCGGCTATCCAGGATTCAATATGCGATAAGTGTTTAATTTCTATGTTTAACAGCGCGTCATGAGGCAGTGTGTCAAACACTTCATGCATCAGGGGGATGCGCTCGCCGTGTCCGGCGTCGAGGCTGCGTAAATAGTCGAGGGAATGGCTGGTGACCATGCCGTCACCATTGGTGGTGCGATTTAACCAACGGTCGTGGATAACGACAATTTTCCCATCAACCTGGTAGGTATCGATTTCTATGCCGTGAGCCTGTTGGGCCATGGCCAGTGCAAAGGCCGCAAGGGTGTTTTCCGGGGCGGCTTTACTGGCACCACGGTGCCCCAATATCCACATAGATTAACTCTTTTTCGACGCAACCGATTTATGGGTATTTACTGTTTCATAAATTGACGCAGAGGTCACTAAAATTCCACCTATCAGCGTGTTCCAGCCGGGGCTTTCGTGCAGTAAGGCAATCGCAAAGGCAACCCCGTAAAATGGTTGCATGCAGGCAATGAGTGAGAAGGTCTTAGCACGCAGGTGTGCCAGTGAGCTAGCGACCATAGCGTGTGGCAAGGCGGTGAAAAAAGTCCCCAGGGCTAGCAGTAAGAACCAGACATTCAGGTTGGTATTGACTAAAGCTGCGCCACTGAAGGGCAGAATACACAGCGCGATGATGAGGGTTTGCCACGCCATGGCCTTCGCGCCGCTGTAGTGCGAAAAATACTTGCGGTGAGACAGGTTTCGAATAGCGTAAAGCACTGCGGAGGCAATGCCCAATCCAACGCCTAAAGTTACGTCGTTAGCCAGTGAAATCTCGGGTACTATCAACACAATTCCCAGTACTACCACCAGGGTACTAATAACATCCTGCCATACCAGCCGGGTGCCTTCAAAAAAGGGCTCCAGCAATACGGTTATAACCGGAAAGGTAAACATGGCAATCATGCCAACGGAAACGCCTGCATACTGCATGGAAGCGAAATACGTGATCCAGTGCACTGCCATTAATACACCCAGCCCAATGGCAATGCCATAATCGCGGCGGCGTCCCAGGGCTAACCCTTCTTTGCCGATCAATACCACGCAGAAAAGCGCTATGCAGGCGAACAGGCTGCGACCCAGCGTAATGTCGGTTGCAGAAAGCGGAATAATATGTGAAAAGAGTCCTGTTCCCCCCAGCAAAATAACCGCAATATGCAGGGAGATTAGACTCTTTTTAACCGGTTCCATGAATCAGTCTGGTTGGGTTTGATTGTCCGCGAAAGTGGCGAAAGGTGTACCCAGACGGGTCACTTGCTCAGCAGCAAGGTCGGCAAAATCAATCTTGTCGGCTTCGAAGCATACAACAATGGTAGAGCCAAGTTTAAACTGACCCATTTCCTCGCCTTTACCAATGGTAATAGCGTCCTCACCGTCCGCGTCATAACGCCAGTGCGTGACGTGTTTACCCGCTGGTGGCGTTACTGTTCCAGCCCATACGGTATCAATACTGGCTACGATGGTTGCGCCGACCAATACGATAGCCATTTTGCCAACCGGGGTGTCGAATAATGTCACCACGCGCTCGTTACGGGCAAACAAGCCCGGCACATTTTCTGCGGTAAGCGGGTTCACCGAAAACAATTCTCCGGGAACATAAACCATGTCGGTGAGCGTGCCTTCGATCGGCATATGAATGCGGTGATAGTCTTTGGGTGACAGATAGATAGTCGCAAATTTACCGCCTTTAAAGTGCGCAGCAAGGTGCGGGTTGCCTCCCAACAGTGCGCTTAAGGTAAATTTGTGGCCCTTGGCCTGAATCAGATCTTCACCAACAATATCGCCAAACTGGCTTACTGTGCCATCAACGGCATGGCATAAGCCCTTTTCGTTGTCGTCGATAGGTCGAATACCAGGCTTTAATGGGCGGGTAAAAAAAGCGTTGAAAGTGCGGTAATCTTCCGGCTGTGAGTACATGGCTTCGTCCATGTTTACTTTAAACTGCTTTACAAACAGCTTGATTAGCCACGTGGTTAATGCACCGGCTTCGGCTGCGGCAAGTTTGCCAACCAAACGCGAAATAGGGTGCTTAGGTAAAATATACTGTACGTTAACTTTAAACCAATCCAGCAAAGGGGATCTCCTTATTTATTCTGCGGTGTCTGCCTGCTCACTCAGTAAAATGCCGGAGGCGACCCTGTTATGCTGCGCATTGTACCGTATCCTGCCATCAAACATAGCAATTTACGGTTATGGTCCATCAGGGTTTGATATAAGACGGCCGCTGCTCATCCATTGCTGCAATAATTTTGTGATAATTTTCGTAGCGTTGCGCATCGATTTCGCCGTCCTCGACCGCCTGACGAATAATACAACCGGGATCATTCAGGTGCTTACAGTCGCGAAATTTACACCCACCGAGATAATCTCGAAATTCCTTAAAGCCCCAGGTAATGCGCTCTTCCGGCAGGTGCCACAGTGCGAACTCCCGCACGCCGGGTGAGTCAATCAAATCACCACCAGTGGGAATAGGCAATAATTTTGCAGCTGTGGTGGTGTGCTGACCCAGCCCTGAGTTTTCCGAGATTTCACCAACCAGTTCATCGGCGTCGGGCAGAACCTGATTAATAATACTGGATTTGCCTACACCGGATTGACCCACAAACACGCTGGTTTTGTCGCGCAGTATGTCGTGCAGGGTGTCGATGCCTTCGCCGCTTTTACAGCTCGTGTACATAAAGCGATAACCGAGTTTGGTGTAGATTTGCAAAGAGGCCTCTACCGCTTCACGCTCTTCCGGACTCAGCAATTCGACTTTGTTCAGTACCAGCAGTGGGGCGATACCGGTGTCTTCACACGCCACCAGATAGCGGTCAATGATATTAAGCGACAAGTCGGGCTTGACCGAAGACACCACAATAATCTGATCGATATTGGCTGCAATGGGTTTTACGCCGTCGTAGAAATCCGGGCGCGTTAAAACCGAATGACGGTCTTGCACCAGTTCAATGACTCCACCCAGGTTTTCATCCGGCACTTCGGAGCGGGCAAACAAGACGTTGTCGCCGCATACCACCGATTCAATAGTGCGGCGTATGTGGCAACGCACAATCTCGCCGGTGTTGTCCTGTACGTCAGCCTGCTTACCAAATCGCCCGACGACGCGCCCCGTAATTAACGAAGATAAATCAGGTGAAGATTTCGACTGTCGGTGTGCCAGTCGCTTTTCGCGATTTGCTGCTACCTGACGCTTCTGTCGCTGGGATAATTTGGGTTTCTTGGCCACGCCACTCTCTTTTATTGCGTTTTAAGCTATGCATGATACCTTTTGTGCACTTTATGTGTCACCACTTCAACTCAAATAGGTGCTCTTCATGACAACATCTGCTGCGTATTCACCTGATAACCTGGTTTGGATCGATATGGAAATGACGGGGTTGGATCCGGAAACGTGTGTCGTTCTGGAAATCGCCACTATTGTGACGGACTCACAACTCAATGTGCTGGCGGAAGGGCCGGTAATCGCGGTTCACCAACCTGATGCCGTTCTTGATGGCATGGATGAATGGTGTACCCGTGTGCACGGCGAAAGTGGGTTAACCCAACGCTGTCGGGAAAGTAGTATTGATGAGGCAACAGCGGCGAAGCAGACCATCGCGTTTTTAGAACAGTATGTACCGGCTGGCAAATCGCCTCTGTGCGGAAACACTATTGGTCAGGATCGCCGCTTTATGGTGAAGTACATGGCAGAGCTGGAGGAATACTTCCATTATCGCAGTGTTGACGTGAGCACCATTAAGGAGCTTGTTCGACGTTGGCAACCAGCGGCATTGGAAGGGTTTACCAAAAAAGGCACGCATCAGGCGTTGGACGATATTCGGGAATCCATCGCCGAATTACAGTTCTATCGCGAAAAAGTGTTTAGTATTTAGGCATTCAGTGCGCATATTACAAAAAAATTGAAAATAGGTATTGCGTTCGAAAAATATTTTTGTAAAATGCGCACCACTTCAAACGAAGTACCACTCTTAAGCGGGAATAGCTCAGTTGGTAGAGCACAACCTTGCCAAGGTTGGGGTCGCGAG